>JAQICU010000196.1 GCA_027858325.1 Candidatus Cloacimonadota bacterium | reverse complement strand
TTCCAGTTCATTTCTTACCTCATAAAAAAATGGACGATTCAAATGAACCGTCCAAAAGAAGTTCTTTTAATTTTATTTAAATTTTTCTATTCTATCTTCAATAAGCTTTTGGATTTCATGTAGACGTTCTTCTGTTTCTGCTTCATATCGTAAAACGAGAACGGGAGTTGTATTTGATGCCCTGCAAAGTCCCCAACCGTCTTTAAAAGTAATACGCATTCCATCAATAGTATTCACGTCGTAACCTTCATCAATAAATGAATCACGGACTTTTGCCACCAGATCGAATTTATCAGCATCGGTGCTTTTATAATGAATTTCCGGAGTATTGTACATTTTAGGTTGGTCTGCTAAAAATTGGCTTACAGGCATATCGGTTTTACTCATGATCTCAACAAATCTAGCACAAACGTAGATTGCATCATCAAATCCCAGAAAACGATCCTTTAAGAATACATGACCGCTCATCTCACCGCTCATCAATAAACCATCTTCCTGCATTTTGCTTTTTATATTGGCGTGACCTGTTTTGTACATAATAGGAATTCCACCGTGCTTTTTTATATCATCAAAGAAATTCTTGGAACATTTTACATCACCGATGATCTTTTCACCCGGATTTGCTTTTAAAAAATCACGTGCAATAATAGTTAATATTTGGTCTCCAAACAACATTTTCCCATTTTCATCCACTACACCTATCCTGTCAGCATCTCCATCCATGCCAAGTCCAACCTCTGCATCAGAATTTTTCACAGCTTCGATCAGATCTGTCATATATTTCTCTACTGTTGGGTCAGGATGATGATTTGGAAAAGTTCCATCCGGTTCACAATACATCTCTGTAACTTCACAACCCAATCTTCTTAATATCTCAGGAAGATATGGTCCACCCATACCATTACCACCATCTACTATCACTTTTACAGGTCTTTCCAATTTAATACCGTCAAAAATGTAATCTTTATAGATCTCATCCATTTTATTGTTTTGAGAAAGCGATCCTTCGCCAGTCTCGAAATCTTCGTTCTGGATAAGTTTCAGGATCTCCTGGATCTGCTCACCGTAAACGCTAGATAGACCTTGATTCATTTTTATTCCATTATATTCAGCTGGATTATGACTGGCAGTTATCATCACACCACCATCTGTCTTCAGCTTCCAAATAGAAAAATAAAGTACAGGAGTTGCCACGATTCCAACATCAATAACATCAATGCCGGTTTCGATCATACCTTTAATGAATGCTTTCTTATAGGCAGGAGTACTGAGACGAGCATCACCACCGATACTTACAGTTTTTAAATTCTGTCTGCGGATGAATGTTCCATAACCTTTTCCTATTTGATAAAGGATATCTTCATTAATGTCTGTATCGACAACACCTCTGATATCATACGCCCTGAAAATTGTTGGATTTATCATAATTTACTCCTTCGTAACTCAAAGCTCTGTCTTTGAGAATCGCAAACAGATGTTTGCGTTACTTTTTTTATAATCGGTATCATCTTTTTTAAAGCTCTACTTCGATGACTTATCTTCTCTTTTTCACTTTGACTCATTTCACCAAAAGTTTTTCCGGTTTCATCAGCTTTAAAAATTGCATCATAACCGAAGCCATTATCTCCATACTCTTCTTCTGTGATCTTTCCTTCAACAGTTCCTTCCGTGGTTGCTATCAATCCATCGGGAGAAACAAGAGCGCAAACAGTACGAAACTGAGCATTTCTATTGGAAACATTTTTCATTTCTTTTAGCAGTTTCACACGGTTATCTTTGTAGGAGCAACCTTCACCTGCAAAGCGAGCTGCGTGAACTCCGGGCTTTCCATCTAACGCCTCAACGAATAAACCTGTATCATCGGCAATTGTAAGCAGGTTGGAAAATTTTGCACAATCGGTTGCCTTCTTTATAGAATTCCCTTTGATCGTATCTTTATCTTCTATCACATCCGGCATATCAGGAAACTGGGAAGCAGAGATGATCTCCACATCCAGATCCTTCAATATCTCTTTTATTTCAATAACTTTATCTTCGTTGCGAGTTGCTAATAATAATTTCATTTATTCTAAATTACCCTCATATTCTGCAATATAGTTTTTGCGATTCTGCCAAGAAGATGAACTATCGGCACTGACCTCAGCTCCCCAAAAAAGATTATCATTATACCAATCATCCCTATAAACATATCCATATTTTTTTTCATTATCGGGCATAAGAGATTGATTTAAATACCCTGTATATTCTACAGGTTCACCTGTTACCCAATCAACCATTAAGGTTTCAGTATTAAAAAAAAGACCTACCCAGTAATTTTCGTACTCATAATAATTTTCAGTTGGGAGAGCAAATTTAATAAAAGTATTTTCAGATTCAGATGTAATAGTCACTAGATGCATATTGCTTGCTTGTGCTAGAGAATCAGCTCTATCCCAGATTAATACAGAATCTCCAATGAAATAGAAATTATCACTAAATTGTCCGATAAATCTATAAGAAAATAAATCAACACTTTCAGGAATATTATTATAAACGGTTATATAATTTAGTGTATCAATTTGATTAATGTCAGGATCAGATAATACAATCGAAATTTGATGTATATTATTACTTAATTCACCATAATAAAAATGTACTTTAC
>JAQICU010000081.1 GCA_027858325.1 Candidatus Cloacimonadota bacterium | reverse complement strand
GTATATTAGATGACTTTGTGTCTCGGTTGCAGAACCTCTGGCAAAGTAATAAAAATTAATTTTATCTTTAATGTGGTAACGCCCAAAAGCTTCGGCAATATTGGCAGAGATGCTTAAAGCTGATCTGCGAATTTGAGAAGTTAAGCCATAGTCTTCTTTTTTTGGAAAAGGTTCGCTCATTTCAAAAATACTTACGGCTATATTCATGCTGTTTTGCCAAATCGGCATATCCTGAAACCTTTTAATCATGTTTCCTTCCTCTTCTCGATCTCGATCTTGGTCTTGATCTCGATCTTGACCTTGATCTCGATCTCGGTCTCGGTCTCGGTCTCGTATATTGCTTTAGCAAATCCTCGGAAGTGGATCAGATTCCAACATTAAAAGAGGTCGTAAACCACCAATGGAAGTTCTCAGGTAAACACCTTTAACTTCAGAGGTTACTTCACCGATTAATGTGGATTCTTTTCCATGTTTGTGTTTCTTCATTTCTTTTAAAAGATTTGAAGTTTCACCTGAAACAAATGAAACAAGTTTCCCCTCATTCGCCATGTAAAGTGCATCTAATCCGAGTAATCCGCAGACTGCATTGACGGTATCTTTTATGGGAATATCTTCTTCATTGATAATGATGCCTAAGTTTGTATCTTCTGCAACTTCATTTAGAATTGTAGCAACACCACCACGAGTAGCATCACGCAGGAATTTTATATTTCCACTTTTCAGCATTAATTGAACAAGTTCATTCAAAGAAGCACAATCGCTTTGTGGAGCAGGTGTGAGACCAAGTTTTTCTCGCGCATTAATTATTGCTACTGTATGATCTCCAATACTGCCGTTCACAATTATTTTATCACCATTCTTAATACTCTTTGAAGAAAGATCTACACCTTCGGGAAGAAAACCAATTCCGGTTGTTGTAATATATAATCCGTCGGCTTTTCCTCTTTCTACAACTTTTGTATCACCGGCAATTATTTTCACATTTGCTTCTTCAGCAGCTTTTTGAACAGATTCTGTGATTGTTCTCAAATCATCAATCTTGAAACCTTCTTCAATAATGTAAGTTATCAATAAATATTTTGGAATAGCACCTTTCATTGATACATCATTCACGGTTCCTGTAACCGAAAGTTTGCCGATATCTCCACCAGGAAAGAATATAGGTTTTATAACATGTGCATCGGTTGTAACTACAATTCTGTTCTCGATCTCAACTGCATCATCTAATGTTGGCAACTTGAAATTTTTATCGAAGATATCATTAATCAATCTTCTGGTTAATCCACCACCACTTCCGTGACCAAGAGTAATTATATCATATTTCATATTTTTCCTGTTATCTTTGCAGGAACAATCTTGCAGATTGTTCTGGAATATTTGGTTCAATCAAAATGATTGAACCTGCCTCATCATTAATAATATTTTCAACCTTGCGAAGGACAAGAAAAGCAAGAAGCACGAAATCCATTCGTAAGGTTTCTCCGTGTTCTCTGTGTGCTCTGTGGTTGGACTTTTTTTATCCGTTTAATCTGTGTCGATTCGTGAGCAATTCTATCTTTCATATTTATAATATGCTGCACAGCTTCCTTCTGATGAAACCATGCAAGGTCCGATCGGATGAGCAGGATTGCAGGCTTTTTCAAATAACGGACACTCAGGTGGAATGATAATTCCTTTAAGAACATCTGCGCATCTACAACCTGAATTTCCCTCTTCTTCCTTTAGTGTAATATTATATTTCTTGGAAGCATCAAATTCTTTGAATTCATCGCGAATCCCAAGTCCTGAATCAGGGATCCAGCCAATTCCACGCCAAAGAGCATCTTCTGTTTTAAGGACAGCATCAATAACTTTCTGCGCACTCTTGTTTCCAACAATATTCACAACTCTGTTATACTCGTTCACAATGGCTGGTTTGTTATGTTTAACCTGTTCTGTAATTATCTTGATTGCAGCTAAAATATCCAAAGGTTCAAATCCTGCCACAACACCACCAATGTTATATTTCTGGGGTAAAAGCATATACGACTCAGAACCGATAATTACACTTACATGACCCGGTAGGAGAAATCCATCAAGCTTGATATCTTCAGCAGAGAGAAGTGCTTCTAAGGCAGGTGGAACAAGTTTGAAAGCGGGGAAGACGGAAAAGTTTTTCAGTTTCTGTTGCTTTGCCATCAGGATAGTTTGTGCAATGCCTGGAATAGTAGTTTCAAATCCGATACCCACAAAAACAGTTTCCTTTTCTTTTGCCATTTCCAGAGCTTCCAAAGGTGAGTAAACTATTCTCACATCCAAACCTCTGGCACGAGCGTGTTCAAGAGTTTCCTCTTTTCCCGGAACTCGGAGAACATCTCCAAACGTTGCGATCGTTACATTTTTCAATTTTATTAGTTCATCAATTAATGAAGAAGGTGTAACGCAAACGGGGCAGCCCGGACCCGAGATGAGAGAGATATTTTCAGGAAGCAATTTTCTAATTCCCCAATGACCTATTGCCATTGTGTGGGAACCGCATACTTCCATTATCTTTATTGGTTTTTCCCAATTTTTCAGATCTTCTACGATCTGTTTTATTAATTTTGGATCGCGGTATTTTGATAGATCAAGTGTCTTCATGTAGTGCCATTTCTTCAAATAGTTTAAGGGTTTCGTTTGCATCTTCCTCAGAGATTATATTCAAGGCAAATCCGGTATGCATTATAACCCAATCTCCTATTTTAGCTTCCGGAGTAAATGTGAACATGATCTCTTTATTCACTCCGCCTATGTTCACAAAACCTTTTTCACCTTCTTTCTCAACAATTTTAGCCGGAATAGCTAAACACATATTTTCTCCTTTTTTTGCCACTGATATACACAGACTTTTTTGCAACGAACAAGCTTTCGTTAAGCTTCGGCGTAGCAAGTAAAAACTAACAATATTAACTTTTTACAACAGAGAACATACTCTGTATTGGTTGAATCTTTATTAAACTTTCTCAAACAAGAAAGAAGATGTTTGAGTTACGTAATATTACGGTTCGCTATCATTACTTGACCCACAGATATTGAACCATCATTTGGCGATAAATATCTAGGTGAATAAACTGTAAAGTTATTTCTGGTAAGTGCTTCTATCAACCCATCTAGTAATATTCTATTCTGCATTACACCACCAGATAAAACAACTTTATTCAAGCCGGAAGTTACAGAAACTTTTTTAATTACTGCCAGCGTAAATTCAATTATTGTTATATGAAATCTTTTTGAAATAACCTTATTATCTATTCCGTTTTGAATGTCTTTTGAAACTTCGAGAATAATGGGTCTAATGTCTATTGTATCTTTGTTTATTTCAAATTTGTATGGTTTGGAATCTGAAACCGATTCATTGCCGCATAAAAATTCCAAAGCCATTGCACTTTGTGCTTCAAATGTGATGGAAGGAAAGAGCCCTAACATAGCAGATACACAATCAAATAATCTGCCCATACTGGAAGTTTGGAAGACGTTGAAATTGTTCTGTAATTGTTTTTGGATCACATTCCTTTCCATATCTGATAAACCCTTTATCAATTCGGTGTTTGCTCCGGCTGCAATTGAGTATGCATAAGCAATACGAACCGGATGTTTGATGGCTGCATCACCTCCAGGGAGCGGCATATAATTCAAATGAAAAACGCGATTAAAATTACTATGATCTGCAATGAATATTTCACCACCCCAGATCGCTCCATCAGTTCCATAACCGGTTCCATCATAAGAAACACCAATTACTTTTTCATCCAATTGGTGTTCTGCCATTATAGCTGAGATGTGCGCATGATGATGTTGAACTTGTACTATTGGAAGTTTGGTTTGTTCAGCAAATCGTGTAGTTGCGAAATCCGGTTGGAGATCACAGGCAATAAGTTCTGGTTTGAATTTGAACCATTTTATATATTTCTCATAAGTTTCAAAATAGAAATCCATCGTCTCTTTACTACCTGAATTCCCAATATAGGGTGAGAGAAACAGGTCATCATTTTTGGATAAAGAGAAAGTGAGTTTTAACTCAGCTCCACAGCCAAGAGTTGGAACAGTTTTAAAAGGTAATTTTATTGGAGAAGGAACAAATCCGCGTGAACGGCGGATAATGATATAATGCTCTTTAGCAGGAAGAATAATAGAATCGTCTGAGCGGTTTAAGATGGGTCTGTTATGTGTAAGAAAACAATCACAAAGATTTTGCAACTCTTGTTCTTTTCGCGCAATTGGTTCGTTGCTGTTGTTACCTGAAGTCATTATCACAAATGGAAACTCTTTATTGACAAACTGAAAATGATGAGGGGCGTATGGTAAGAAAACTCCAATATTCGGATTTTGTGGTGCAACATTTTGGGCTATAAGAACATATTGTTCGTCGTGTTCACAAACCCCAGTTTGGCAAAGATGATAAAAAGCGTTCCCAAACTGGGGCTTGGGAACGAGGTCATTATGTTGGGGTTTGCAAACGAAATTGTTAGAAACCTTTGGTAAGATAACAATTGGTGCATCAGGTGACTTAAGTAATTTATGCTGTTTATCATTGATTTTTACAATGTCACTAATATTTGTTTCATTGCACATCACTGCAAATGGTTTGTGGGGACGGTTCTTTCTTTGCCTAAGCAATTCTACAGCTTTCTCATTAGTTGCGTCACAGGCAATATGAAATCCTCCAATCCCTTTTACTCCAATGATTTTTCCCTGCTGTAATGCTGTTATTGTATTTTTAATTGGATCACCAGAAATAGGGGAAAGGTCTCTATCCAAAAATTGCAATTGAGGTCCGCATTGCGGGCAGGCGACAGGTTGAGCATGAAATCTTCTATTTAGAGGATCTTTGTATTCTCCTTTGCAATAATCACACATCACAAAACTTTTCATTGATGTTACAGGTCTGTCATAAGGAGTATCTTCAATAATTGAATATCTAGGTCCGCAATTTGTACAATTAATAAATGCATATTGAAACCGCGTGTCATCAGGGTTATTAAATTCATTTATACAATCCTCACAAACTGCCAGGTCTGGTGAAATAAGTGTTGAACCTTCGGAAATTGAGCTCATCCTGATCTCAAAAGTTTTGTAATTTTTATCTGGAAATTCTTTGTATTGGAAATCAATTATCTCAGCAGCTGGAGGAAGCTCATTCTTTATTC
>JAQICU010000370.1 GCA_027858325.1 Candidatus Cloacimonadota bacterium | reverse complement strand
TTCTTTAAAGAACGAACTGTCGCATCTCTTTTCTTTATTATATTAATCAAATCAGCTCTATTTAATAGATCAAAGAATTCATACAAAGTTTCTTTAGGAATATCTAATTCATTGCACATTGAACCAATATGAATAGTTGGAATTTTTGAGATTGATAAATATGCAATGAGTTTTTTTAGTGAAACTTGAGAAGACCTCGTGATATCTTTTAATGTGGGTACATCCTCGTAGATAACCTTATCAATCACATTAGTCAAAAGAACCTGATATTCCGAAATATCTACAGTTGTAAAAAAAGGATAAAACCCGATTTGCTTGTATTCCATAAAATGTTTTAAAATATTCCTGTTTATCTGAAGTAGATCAGAGCTAATTGTAATATGATCCGAAAGTATTTCTTCTAGACTAAAACTTGAAAAATTAATTTCATATTTCAGTTCCATAAATTCCCTGAAAGATAGACCTTTCAAATTATATATCATTGTTCTTCGAGAGAGATCTCCTTTCTGGTTTAAGATATTAAGTTTGGAACTTCCAAGAATAATTATCTTCTTTTCGGGAAAAGCATCATATAAAGCTTTAATCTCAGAAGACCAGTTTGTCTGTTTGTGAATCTCATCTATTATAATTGCATCCCCATAAAATTTGAAGTATTCGCTCGCTATATTATAAACTCCATTTTTTAGAACTAATGGATTATCCGCTGATAGATATAGGCATTCTTCCACTGTTTTATATTTTTCTTTAAAATGTTGTAGAACCATTGTTGTCTTCCCTGTACCTCTTGCTCCGGTTATTGTTATCATTCTGTTGTCCCAATTGATCTTATCAAACAGGTATCGCTTAAACTTCATAGGAATCAAAGCAATCAGCTTGTTTTGAATTGCAAAAAGTTCATTAAGTTCTATATTCATATTTCCTCCTGACATACAGAAGCAAGTAATAAATGACAAACAGAATTGTCAAGATAAAAAAATTCCGACTGTTCACTTTGTCAAAAACGGGATTTACCGGATGAAAAATTGCTCACGGATACACACCGAACAGAAGAAGACTTGAGAACAAAAAACCCGTTAGACACGCCAAAATGAAATTAACTTAATCAAATTAGCTGGACTTGGCTCGATGATTTGGGAATCTCTCATCTTTATTTTTCCGAAGATTTGAGTTGAGAACAGAAAATTATAACAACGAACCTGTCTTCGCTAAAGCTACGCCAAGGTCGGCTAAAACTAACAAAAACGAACTAAAGAAAATTACCCGCTAAATACGCGAAATGAAATTAATTTAAACTACTCTTAGCTGAACTTGACTCGGGAATTCGGGAATCTCTCATCTTTACTTTTCCGAAGACTTGAGTTGAGAACAGGAAAATATTGTCTGAAGCAGGATTTATATAATTTTGTTGATTTTCAGGAAATAAAAAAAACCCCACCAAAAAGCTTGGTGGAGGATTACAACTAACACACTACTATTTCACAAGTAGCATTTTCATGATCTTTGTATAGCTTTCAGTTTGCAATTGATAGAGATATACACCAGAACTATGATCTTTGGCATCCCATGTATAATTGTGTCTACCTGTCTCAAATTCATCTGTTACTATAAGCTGTCCTTTAATATTATAAATTGAAAGGATTCCAGTTTCATTCTCTTTTATATCAAACGAGATGAGCGTGCTGGGATTAAATGGATTTGGAAAATTCTGGTGCAGTTCAGTAATCACTGGAATTTCCGGAATTTCGTTTCCCTCTGAGGGAATTGTTAATGAAATCGGACCAAAACTTTCAGTTTCACCATCACCACATATGCTTTCCAGCCAGTACCAGTAAGTAAAACCCTCATAAACTTCATATTCATCGGTAAAGGAATAGAAAGAAGGCTGGGAAGTTGTTCCGTTCCCGGGGATAGTCTGAAGATTAAGAATTTGAGCTTGACCGAAATTTTGTGAGTATGAGCGGTATACATTCCAGCCAATATTTTCAGTCTCAGACTGCGTAACCCAACTAATAATTGGTGTGCCGCCTATATATGCAGCAGTAAAAGATGAAAGCGTAACTGGGAGGGGATTGTCACCTGAGAGTATGATCTCGGTTGAAGCATCTCTATCGGTTAAGGTTAGATTAAAAGTTACATGATTTGTTGGAGTCCAACTAACACCACTTGGAACTTCCCAGTTGGTTCCATTCAACCAATGAATCTGATCTAAATCGGAAAGACCAGTAAATTCCAGATCGAATTCAAGATTCACGTCAGATATGGTTCCGATTACATCCACTGCATAAGAAATGATAACATTATCAGGATAGGGAACAGGTGTACCGCTTTGAACTTCATCAGTTACAGTAACATCCACACTAATTCCAACCGACCCAGCAGGTGTAATAGAAACATCAGGATCAACAGAATTACCATCAATATTTGTTATTGGCATATCTACAACAGCAGGTCCAGATGTATTACCGGAGTTATTTCCAGAACCACTGGAACTATTATCATTAACCGTTAATGTTACTGGGATTGTAACAATTGCTTCATCAGGATCGTTAGATGAAATTTCGATATTGGCATTATAAGTTCCTGCAGTAAGTCCAGAAGTATCAAATGTTAGTGTAAGATTATCAGTTGAACTTTGACCCAAAGAGCCATTATCCTGATCTATCGAAAGCCAAGTTACGGTATCATAAATACTAAATACAGCATTGGAAACATCATTTGTAGTTGGAACTGCCGGATCACTTACTCGGACCAGACATTCTTCGGAAGCAGTTCCTGAAACTGTCCATTCATAAGTTCCATCGTTTAGTGTAGAAGCAATTATGTCTGAATAGCCGGCTCCGTTATTTGTCGATAATTCCAGTTTTACATTGGTAAGTGCAGTACCGGAATGATTCCAGGTGATGTTATGACTACTACCATTTGCCCATTCCTCCCCACCGTTGGGAGAGGTAACTGTGAGTACTGTTGAACTTACATCTACCACCATTTCGATACACCAATTGAGATCGTTACCAAATAAACCCCAACTACCTGAATCTATTTTTAGCCAAGCACCTTTATTGGTAACCATGGGACCTATATCTGTAGTAAACGTATCACCTAAACCTGTATGGGCTAAAGAATAACCAACCCAATATTCATTTCCTGCTATCAGATTAACCGGAGATGTTAATGTATGTGTTGTCCAACCATTAATAGTAACTGAACCGGTTATATCCTGGGAATAGACTTCAGTTCCGGGATTTCCTAAAGAACCACCTTCCCATACTTTTATGGTACAATTTGTAAAATCATTAGTGTAGAGATATATTCTAACTTGGGTAATATCATTACCCGTATAAAAAGATGATAATTCTGTTGAATCAAATCTGGCAGCACAAATATATACACCAGCAACACCAAAGTTTAGTACATAATACGGACCAGTCTGGTGAGTGATGATTGTGGCATCTGTATTATTAGGAGGAAGTTTATGCTTAACAGGCAATGTTGTTATTTGAGCAATAGGAATATCTACAGTTGGGTTATTAGATTTTGGTAATTCAGTAATTTCTCTTTCTCTTGTAGAAGCTATTATCACATCATAATTCAATATTGATCCACTTTCACCATCATTTGTAATTGATAAAGTCCGTTGCTCAGTTGCATTTAAACCGAGGTTTTCTGAATATGAAGTTGGGTTAACTGTAACGTCTGGAATTGCAAGATTTCCACCCATAAAATCAAAAGAAATTACACCTCCAATTTCTTGAATATTGGTAATTGGTTTATTTGTATTAGCACTTGCCCAAGATTGTGAATTTGGAGTAGTAGTATCAGTAAAAGAAGTATTTGAAGTTGTTCCGGGGAAGGGACAACTTGCATCATTAATTGTTCCATTTGCTGCTTTCGGATACAATCCTTGATGTGAACCAGCATTTATATCGTTAGTGTTATCATGAAGATCAATATAATCCTGATCCACATGTAAAATGATAAGACCATGACCAGGTACCCCAATATCAAAACCTGTTTGCTGTCTATTTTCCAAGAAAAAATATTCATTAGAAGTAGTTGTTGTATAATAGTAGAAATCAGTACTACTGGTAACAGAATTACCCATTGATACATCAGTACCTGAAGTTAACAAAGCGGGTGTGCACCATCCATAATAATACCATTTCGTAAAAGCATTATGATGAGCAGGTTTAGTTCCATTAGAACCGTTGTAAGAACCACTAGCCATAACACACCAATATCCCATACCAACATACGATCCACCAGATCCAGTACCATCAGTATCATAATAATCAGGAGCTCCTAAATTATGACCAAATTCATGGCACATCACTCCGATAGTAGCCATCCCGCCAGATCCAGTTTCAGGTTGAGTTGTATAAGCATTTACTAATACACCATCAAAAGTTCTCTCAGCTATTGAATATCCAGCTGAAGATAAATTCCAGCTATGGGACCAAATATCATTGATATTAGAAGTAGCTTCCTGCCCTGGTCCTTGATGAATGATAGCAACACCATCGACTGTTCCATCACTGTCATTATCATAGTTAGAATAATCTACAGATGCATCGGCAGCTTGTACACTATTATAAGCAAATTCACCCCAATTTGCTTGGGGACCATAATAATCATGAGTGTTGGGAACTGTTACCCAGCTAGTAACAGTTGTATTAAGTATTAATTGTCCATATGAACACTCGAGATAATAATCCTTGAAACTTCCAGTGCCATTATAATTAACCTGATTCATATAGTTATTAAAATCCGATTGCAAATAAGTCGTAGAGGTATCATTAAAATTAGCCAAGATCATTAACAAATTGTTAGTTCCTGTTGTCGGGAAAGCCCGAGAGCTCCTATTCACATAGTTTAAAATAGTTTCTTTAAACATATTTATTTGCTCTTCTGAAAAATGATAATGTTTTT
>JAQICU010000183.1 GCA_027858325.1 Candidatus Cloacimonadota bacterium | reverse complement strand
AATCCCCGGATATTGATTCCAGCTCGCTGCAGTTCTGAATAGGGTAATTTCTCCCTCTTCTCTTTTTTTACATAGTGCCAAAGCCCATAACGGGCATAGCAAAGTTGGTCAGCTGATGCGATAATATCTTTTTTCTTTGTCTCTTTTCCGATAAAATTTCGAATATGTTTATAGAGTCCTTGATATGATTCTTCGATGCTATAGGTTACGGTTTCTAATTGCCTGGTTGGAAAATACTGTTCTTTCCCTCCAACAATTACATAAGCTTTTCTGGAGCCTTCACTATACTCACTAAAAGCACTGCTATCTATAGGTTTGTTGGTTTTTGAATCATAACCATAAAATCTTAGAACATGTTTTCGAGTTCTTCTGATCAGTACATTAGAAAGCATCAAAGGGAGCTGCCTTTCACCACTTTCAATCAACTTAAAATAGCTCCTTAAATTGGGTGGATCTATTGGCAAATCTGTTTGCTCTTCCTGGTGAAATAATTTTAATTGATTATAAATATCCCAAATGTTTTTATTGCGGGGTGTAGCAGTTAGCAGACAGCATTTTATTCGTCCATAAGAAAGGTATTGTTCAAGAATTCTATAACGCTGTGTATCTTTATTTCTGAAATTATGGCTCTCATCAATTAGAACGAAATCTCTATCTTTGTACTTAATGTCTTCTAAAAGGATATTCATAACATTCTCGGAATCTTCTTTTAGAAATCCCATGGATAGTATACGCGCATTTAATTGATAAACCTCATTGTATCTTTCCCACATTTCTGTTAAGGCAGCCGGACAGATGATTAAGGGGCGAACGTGTTCGGTACGTTCAAAATGTTTAACAATAGCAGCCCCGATATAGCTTTTCCCCAATCCTACTACATCGGATATAAAACATCCGCCATAAAATCTAATGATTTGAACAGCTTGTTTCACCGCAACTAACTGAAAATCTGCCAATTGTTTTGTGATATCATCATCCCAAAGAATTTCTTTTGATTCAGCATCTTCCAGACGGTCTTTAACCAGTGTGTATATCGTTTTCATGTAAACATCATAGGGAGTGTAAAGCTGGGCAGCCCAAGATGATTTTAACTCGTGCATCAGATATGCATTAAAATCATCGGACTCCAACCAAAGTCTATCAAACCACTGTTTTAAAGCCTCCAAATTATCATTGCCGTGAACCATTATATTTAATTCAGTATTGTCTGTAAGACCAGCCAAAGAAAGATTTGATGATCCAACTATTGCGGTACCTTTTTCATGTCGTTCCACTTTATTGCCAGACGCATTAAAGACAGTTCCATAATGAAATATATAAGCTTTTGAATGAAGCCTTCCCTTTGTATAAATCTTAACATGGAGCTTGTTATCCTCTATCAACTTTATAAGCAATTTGATCAGATCTTCATTGTCATTCGATTGATCCATAAGCTCTATCGAAGATCTAACATTTTGAGTTGTATCTAAAATTCGTTCTTTAATGACAGAACTTTTTGCATAAACATTTTCTTCAATCGTATCTGCTACCAGTTCCAACCGACGATAGCCCTCTGCTATTTGCTCTATGGTTTCCCTACTTGAGGTATTGCCAATAAGCAGTTTTACCTCTTTCAGGTTTGAAATAGTTTTTGCTACTGCATTAAAACCACCAAGGAAAAAATATCCTACTGCTAATCTGGCAGAATTACTTGTCTGCATTATCTGATTAAGATGATCTACTAACTTCTCTTCTCGATTGTCAATTATATCTGGCATTATTATTCCTTAATTAAATAGTTTCAAACCTTTCTGTGTAATTACATATTCTTGATTAGGGTCTTTCAATGTCTCTGGAATTGTATATGCAATATATCCCCAATCAATAAGTTTATCTATATAGTTTTTCCTAAACCGACTCCTATTTGTTTCACCAACTACTTCCATTATTTCAACTATTTTGTGTGGCTTGCTACAGTATATAATAATTTTCGCAAATTTTTCTGTTTTGCTTAGCTCAGGACAAACTTGGGACAAGCTTGGAACAACAAGATCAATAAGATGCTGAGATATTTCTTCAGCAACTTGCTCACCAGTTTGGGACACCTCTTTGGACAGGCTGGGGACAAATTCTTTGTTTATAGTAATTTTAACGAAGAAATATGTAGTATCATTATCTGTTTCAAATATTGGATCTGGAGAGCCATTATCCTTGAGAGCTTTTCGGATCTTTGGTAAGCCGGTACTTCTTCCTTCGGTAAGATGAAGCTCTTTGAGAAAATCCCCGATTCTTCTATTTCGATAATTGCGTGCTCTTACTCTACCTTGCTTTAATTTATCATTATCAACCGGAGGTAGAGGTCCTGGATATGATAGAATTTCAATACAATCTTTTCTGATACTAACCTCAACCGGATTCCTTTGTTCATAGCTTTTATGGTAAACAGCATTTACTAAAGCTTCTTCAATAGCTTCATAGGGATAATTAAATTGTCTATTTGCTTCTGCTACAGAAGCTATTTTAGTAATTTTCTCTTTAATTATTGAATTCTGAATATATCTGAGTGCTGAGCGGACTTGATCATGTAATGGACCTTTAAAGATTTTTTCTACCAGATTATCACCAGCTTCATCTTGAAATTCAACTACATCTATTTGAGCACCAGGAAAAAATTTCTCTGGATCAGGTGTAAAAAACAGAAGTCCTACATTAAGAGGTTTAATGTATTCACTTGGTCCTCTTGCTATTTGTAAAGCTGAACTAATCTCTTCTATTGATGTATCATTATCAATAACTATACTACTTTTTATTTCAGCTAAATATTCAGTAATTAAAGCAAGCTGAAAATCATTGACTTTAGCATGATGGTTAATGCGATCATCAAAAGGTATTTTCCCACTTAAATTTAATAGTCGCTGGTCATCAGCAGGAGCTGGTTTAACAGTATTTGAAAATTTTCTTATCCAACGGAAATATTGAGAACCTTTTGCTAATATTTCAGGTGCTTTATATGGTCTATTATCACCACCTGGAACCCAAAGTAATAATATGTGTTTTCCATTGTAGTCATAAGGTTGAGCTATTGGAGTATAATTGGGAGTTATACGTTTGCATATTTGAAGCAATTTTCTTTGATATGGATCTAACTGATTCTGTTGTAATCCTTTTGGTGGAAGAATTGGCTTACCATCTTTTTCTTCAATACCGATGATGATATATCCTCCACCCCAATTATTAATATCATTGGCAAATGCACATATTGTATGCATTACACTTTCGGGATTCCAATTTTCTTTGAATTCTATTCGCTCCCACTCTACAACTATACCATTGATAAGTTCTTTAATATTTATTGGTAACCCCAACAAAATAACTCCTTCACATTTTTAATATGTTCAATATAAAACATTCACAATATCTATCAACTAAAATAATCCCCTCTCATACTATATATGGACACAAATTCTGAAAAAAGTGCGATTTTTTTTTAAACACTCACTATATATATGCCATAAAAAAGGCAAAAAGTTCGGAAAAAAATTTATTTTTTTGTGTTTCCGGAAAATCTCACACACTTTTGGCTTTATTCAAACGGTTTTGAACCAGCTCGCAGACTGCCCAGTAAACTTCTTTGCGTTCTGCTTCCGTTAGCCCCAGGGCATCAAACACTACATCATCCAAAGCTTTGCGATCAGGCAAAGGGTTTGGTTCCTGCTCACGGATAAATTTGTTTGGATCAAGGTTAAGTTCTTCGAAGATTGATTTTACTTTGCGTATTGAAAGTTTTGAATAACAATTTTTGATAATATTTAAATCGTTTTCGTCTAATTTTTTTGAATCTAATAATAGTAATTTATTAAGTTCTGGACCATAGATTGTCAGCAAACCTCCGCCTAAATTCTTTCTACCAATTATTTCTGTAATAAAGAGTGACAAAGTTGAATTCAATAAACCACATACATTTTCTTTTTTGTAATCTTTTTTCAATACAGCAACAAAAAAAGTATCACTTACTACAAATTTACCTCCTTCTATAAAAAAAAGTCTCTCTCCCAGAAATCTATTTGATATTATATCAGGTATCAAATATTCTACATCCGTTTTTGTAATTTTTTTAATTGATTTTGGAAGTTTATTTAATGATATTTTAATAGTATTCGTATCTTTAACAGATGATAAGTAAGGATAATAGTCATTCTTTGAATAATTTTCTTTTAGAATTACAATTCTATTAAATTTTTCTAATGTATTCCTTTGAGTTTTTACAGTTATATGTCC
>JAQICU010000345.1 GCA_027858325.1 Candidatus Cloacimonadota bacterium | reverse complement strand
AAGGCAAGTAGATAAAAAGTGCCGGAGTGAAAAGTACGAAAGTGCAAGAAGAATAATAATAAAATATAGCCCATGACTTCAGTCGTGGGGATGCATTTTTTGTGAGAAAGGTAACAGAGTTCACCTTTAAAATCAGCGTAAAAGATGAGATGAGTAATGTTCACACACTGTTGGACCATACAACAGTTTGAATGAAACAAATAAGTAATCTATGGTTAATATTTAAGCCCACTTTGCAGTGGGCTTTTTGTTTTGTTGATCTATACAGAAACCAAGTAAGGAAATTTATTAATAACTTGTCTTCTTTTCAAACTCAAAATTATCTTTATTAAATAATTTTAAACAGGCATCTACAATATGATCGTCATAGAGTTTTCCTTTATTTATTTTCAGTTCATCCAATGCTTTTTGGACTCCCAGAGCAGGTCTGTAAGGTCGGTGCGAAGACATGGCTTCCACAACATCTGCCACGTAAATAACTCTTGATTCCAACATGATATCATCACCTTTAAGTCCATTTGGATAACCTGAGCCATCCAGACGTTCATGATGCTGGTGAACAGCTTCTGCAACAGGCCACGGGAATTCGATCTCTTTTAAAATATCATAACCTGCCTGTGGATGGTTCTGCATTAACTCGAGTTCATACTGATTAATACTACCCGGTTTACTAAGAATTTCTACAGGAATGTTAATCTTTCCTATATCGTGTATCATAGCAGCTATACGGATGCAATCAACTTCATCTTTAGAGAGTTTCATTTTCCCAGCAATAGCAACTGCAAGCTGGGTAACACGTCTTTGGTGTCCAGCAGTATAAGGGTCTCTGTATTCGATGGCAGAGACAAGTCCGGTTACAGTATCGTTAAGCAATTTGTTCAATTTTACATTTGTAGAGAGCAGTTCTTTTTCTACTTTTTCCCTGAATTCTATCTCTTTGATCAATCCTCTATTCGTTTTAACAAGTTCCTCTGTTTGAACACTTATTCGTTCTTCTAATTCATCGTTTAATTCAGTCATCTCATTCTGATTATTTTCTAAAATTGTCGTAATAAAGAAATCGCGACGAGAATAGAATTCGATGCTGTATGCTGCGAACCTGCCCACAAGATTTGTACTCAGAAAAATAAAGTTGTTCTTTGAGATTATTGCAAGTGGAGTTTTTATAATAAATAGTGCCGTGATCTCATAGAGAAGTAATATAATGATCCCCGTAAGAGTTGCTGATATGAAACGGATACCGATGAATGTATACACAAAAACAAATGTAACCATTAGAATTGCATAATAGGCAAAATCAACCGGCTTGGGGGTAATAATCGTCATGATTAAGAGCCCGATGCTGAACAGGATCATTGTGAAAGCCATTGTTATATCACGGTATTTATCGAAATCTTTTGCATAGGAAGTTACCAGAACCAGTAACCCGATAGGAACAATTACAGAAAATCTGATAAGCCACATCATGTTGCGCATTTCTGAAGCAAGATTCATATCCAATAACCCAAAGAAACCGTAGAGTAAAACCGCCAGGAAGAATGAGATCCTAACCTGGTAGATAGATTTTTTATAGTAATCATTTATGTAGTTACTCTCAAGATCGCCATGAAACGTTAGTGTTAATATATTCAATTTCATTTCTTTAAAACTAGGAAGCCTGTTTTTGATATTTATCACAATATTAATCCTTTACTATGAATTCTCTGTAATTATAATATTAAAAATTAATTGTTAAAAAATCATCTTTACTTGTCAAGAATAATAAATAATGATTAATGTTTACTAGTTCTGTATTAATTTGAATTTTATGAGGGGTTTACTTCTATCTTTTTAATAATATTATTGACTACATTCACTCTGATAATGAAGTAGTGCATGCATAAAATGTTATTTAAAATATTTGGAGAGGATAATGGAACAAGAAAAAATTTCCGAACTCCGTATAAAACGCGAAGAAGCGAAACTCGGTGGTGGAGAAAAGCGTATTGAGGCGCAGCATTCCAAAGGAAAGCTGACAGCTCGTGAAAGGATAAAGATCCTGGTTGATGAAGATAGTTTCGAAGAATTTGACATGTTTATTGAGCATCGTTGTACAGATTTTGGAATGGATAATAAACCCAAGATCCCGGGTGATGGAGTTGTTACAGGCTGCGCTACTATAGATGGCAGAATGTTCTATCTATATGCACAGGATTTCACAGTTTCCGGTGGATCACTTTCTAAAACACAATCAGAAAAAATTTGTAAAGTTATGGATATGGCAATGAAGATGGGAGCACCCGTTATTGGTCTTCCTGATTCGGGTGGCGCAAGAGTGCAGGAAGGTGTAGATGCTCTGGCCGGTTATGCTGAAATATTTTTACGAAATGTTCGTGCTTCGGGTGTTATCCCGCAGATAACTGCAATTATGGGACCTTGCGCCGGCGGCGCCGTCTATTCCCCGGCTATCACAGATTTCATCTTCATGAATAAGCAGACGAGTTATATGTTCGTAACCGGACCAAAAGTTGTAAAAACCGTTCTTAATGAGGACGTTACAACTGAACAATTGGGTGGGGCAATGATGCACGTTACTAAAAGCGGTGTTGCCCATTATGTAAGTGATAATGAAGAAGAAACCTTGCTTCTGATCCAGAAGCTTGTAAGCTATCTTCCTTCTAATAATATGGAAACTCCTCCCTACATTGCTCCAAATGATTCTATCGACAGATACTGCGAAGAACTCAACTCCATTATTCCTGATAATCCTCATAAACCATATGACATATTAGATATAATTAATAATCTTGTAGATAGCGGTGAATTTTTAGAAACTTCCAGAAATTATGCTCAGAATATCGTTGTTGGCTTTGCAAGAATGAATGGACACAGCGTAGGTATTATCGCCAGCCAGCCTAAGGTTCTTGCCGGAGTATTGGATATTAATGCTTCTGTTAAAGCTGCGCGTTTTGTCCGTTTTTGCGATGCTTTTAATATTCCATTGGTAGTTTTGGAAGATGTACCTGGTTTCCTTCCGGGCAGTAATCAGGAACAAAATGGAATAATCCGTCATGGAGCAAAACTTCTATATGCATTTGCAGAAGCAACCGTTCCCAAGATCACAGTTATCATTCGTAAAGCTTACGGTGGTGCCTATTGTGTGATGAACAGCAGCAGTATGGGAGCTGATGTAGTTTATGCCTGGCCTACAGCCGAAATCGCAGTTATGGGACCCAAAGGTGCAGTAGAGATCGTGTTCCGTAAAGAAGTTAATGAGGCAGATGATCCGGTAAAAGTAGCAAATGAGAAGGAAGAAGAATATAGAGACAAATTTGCAAATCCCTATGTTGCTGCGAAAAAGGGTTATATTGATGATATCATTGAGCCGGCTTCAACACGTTTCCGCATAATCCGCTCACTGGAAATGCTGGCCACAAAACGCGTTTCCAACCCACCAAAAAAACACGGAAATATCCCGCTCTAGGAAATGGTTATGAAAAAAGTAATATCCCTTTTGTTCATTTTTTTTGCTGTAACTTGCTTTGCTGAGGAGCAGAAATTCAATTTTGCTCCAAGCACAACATTACTGGAAATTTCCGAACTGACAGATGTTCCTGTAAAAAAAATTACACAATACCTCAAGCTTGATGATCAAACAAAGTTTAATGAGAGTATGCAGAAATTAGAAATTTCCAATGAAGATCTGGAAAAAGCTTTTGCAGAATATCGCATAAACAAAAAGTCATTTTATACTGGCATCATATTTGTTGGAATGGGTATAGTCTTTGCCAGCCTTCTGATAGTTGGATTAATAATAAATTCTCTGCAGCATATTGGTAAGCCTAAGAAAAAGAAAAAAACTTCAGTTCAAACTACGTCAGGAAAAGTTTCTGCTCCAAAAGATCATATCAGCAGTAATGGTGTAGTTGCAGCTATCACCGCAATGTTCCTGCATGATGCGGAAGAGAAAGACAAGATCAATCTGACATGGAAAAGACAAACGATAAGTATGTGGAAAGCTGCCGGCATGGTTGAGAATAGAGTTTTTGAAAGCAGAAGAGGTAGATTATGAAAACATATAGGATGAAAATAAACGGTGAAAAATACGATGCCAGGATCAAGAAATATAAAAGTGATCAAGTGATTGTAGAAGTTAACGGGATCGATTATAAGATAAACCTGGAACACGCAGAGCGAAGGAAGAAGGAGATAGTACGTTCTCAGAAAACACAACCGGCACTAAATGTAGTGAAAACACCTTCAAAACCAGTTGCTGCTGCTCCGGGATCTGTTCTTGCACCTATTCCTGGTTTAGTACTGCGTTTACTTGTTAAAGAAGGTGACAGCGTGAATGCGGGTGATCCTGTATTAATATTGGAAGCAATGAAAATGGAATCTGAGATCACCTCAACTGCTACCGGTATAATTAAGAAGATCAGGGTAAAAGAGGGTACATCAGTACAGGAAGGTGAAGTTTTAATAGAAGTTGGAGCTTAAGATAATGGCAGAATTAATTAATTTTTTCAACACGACCGGCTTAGCTCAGATCCAGCTTCCTTATCTTATTATGATGGTTGTGGGTGGTGTATTTATCTATCTGGGAATTGCCAAAGATTTTGAACCGCTTCTGCTGGTTCCTATTGGATTTGGTGTAATTTTAGGAAACCTGCCCGGAACTGAAGCTTATGGGGTTTATGCACAAGGCTCGGTAATGAACCAGTTGTATGGCGGTGTTAGATTCGGCCTATATCCTCCACTTATTTTTCTGGGAATTGGAGCAATGACCGATTTTTCTACTCTCATTGCAAATCCGAAATTAATTCTTCTCGGTGCTGCTGCTCAATTCGGGATTTTTGCTACCTTTATCGGTTCTCTTCTTTTAGGCTTCAATGTAATGGAATCGGGAGCGATCGGTATTATTGGTGGAGCTGATGGACCTACATCTATATTTTTATCCACTAAACTTGCTCCGCATCTTTTAGGTCCCATTGCAATTGCAGCTTATTCCTACATGGCGCTTGTTCCTGTAATTCAACCGCCAATTATAAAATTATTCACAACCAAAAAAGAACGACTTATCCACATGAAAACGCCACGACTTGTGACTAAACGAGAAAAGATATTATTCCCAATTATTGGAGCACTTGTTACAATTTTAATTGCCCCAGGCGCATCATCTTTGTTGGGAATGCTGTTCTTTGGAAATTTATTAAAAGAGAGCGGCGTTACTGAACGACTGGCACGAACAGCTTCAAATGCGCTCATAGATATTATTACAATAGTTCTAGGACTCTGTGTGGGAGCATCCACTCAAGCAGTAAGAATAGTGGATGGTGTGAATATGGGATTTCTCACTTCCAGTTCCATCAAGATATTTGCTTTGGGAGCTTTTTCATTCTGTATTGCAACCGCCACTGGAGTTATATTCGCTAAATTAATGAACATGTTCCTCAAAGAGAAATTGAACCCGATGATCGGTGCTTCCGGTGTGAGTGCTGTTCCTGATAGCGCCCGTGTAGTTCACACCATGGGACAGAAGTATGATCGCAGTAATTTCCTGCTGATGCATGCCATGGCACCAAACGTAGCCGGTGTTATCGGCTCTGCAGTTGCAGCCGGTGTATTTTTGGGGATTTTAGGGAATTAAGTTTTATAGATAACATAATTTCATTGCAGAGTGTATCACTTTGATGCGCCCTGTTTGTTTTCGGTCAATTCGGATAATTGCTCCTTCATATTTCGACTCTTAAGTTAACAACAAGTCGATGCTATTATATCGAGTCGTCGTTCCTTACGATTCGATAAAGAATATTATTTTATCTTTTGACAAAACGCAACTCCTTTTACTTCCTCGAATTTGATAAAAAATTGGAGAATGTTCATGAATAAAATACTTTTTATTTTCATATTATTGGGGGTACTGATGACATTAAATGCTGATACTGGTTATAAACTTCCTGCCGATGAGATCGTTAAAATTTACGATACGCCCAGAAATCCGTATATTCAATTTATTCAGTTTGAATATTTCGGTTTAGAAATGAGTTATCAATTACATCAAACGCTTGAACAGCTTGCCGAACCATCCTTGAAATTGGCAGGAGAAGATATAAGTAAAAGATTGAATGCACCAATGGAAAATTATCCCACAAATATAATTAATATCTTTGATCTGAAAAATAAATTGCGAATTCCCATCCAGTTACCCGACGATGCGAAAATAAGGAATATCGTAATTTCCAATGATCATAAAAAAGCTGCTTTACTAAATGAAACAGAAAATGGTATTCAGATCATTATTGCAAATTTGAAGAATGGAGAATGTAAAGTTTATTCTAACTATCTAATTAATGACATTCTGGAAGATGGAATAATTTGCTGGCTGAATGATAATGAGAATATTTTGCTGAAGGTAATTCCTGAAGATCGTGGGAATGAACCTGTCAAACCTGATGTACCAGAATCTCCGGTTATCGAAGAAACGTATGGCAAGAAAAGCATTACTCGAACTTATCAAAATCTTCTAAGGGATAAACATGATGAAACTCTTTTCGATTACTATTTTACTTCACAGATCATATCATTGAATACTGGAAACGGGAAAATAAAAAAGATCGGAAAACCGGTGGTCTTCAGTGAAGTAAAGCCATCTCCGGATAATGAATATCTATTAATCGAACAGATTCAACGGCCATATTCTTATTTACTACCATATTACCGTTTCCCGAAAGTTTTTGAGATCTGGGATACAGACGGAAAGCTTGTAAAGCTGCTTCTCAGCAGACCTTTGCAAGATGAGATCCCAATAGGTGGCACCCTCACAGGTCCCCGTAAATTTCAGTGGCAACCATTTAAAGATGCATCGTTGATCTGGGTGGAAGCTCTGGATGAGGGTGACCCGGAAAACAAAGTTGAACACCGTGATAAAATTATACGTTTAACTTCACCTCGAACAGAAAAAATTGAAGAATTATTTAGAACAGAGCATCGCTTCTCCAGTATTAATTGGTCAGAGGTAGAGGATGAACTTATTTATTATGAATATGACCGTGACAGGCTCTGGAAAAAAGGCTGGTTATTTGAAATAGGCAGCAAACCAAGATTGATATACGATCTAAGTTCACGTGATAAATATAATGACCCGGAAAAATTAGTTCAAAAAAAAACCAAATGTGGCGAGAACGTTTTTATTAAAATTGGAGATTGTGTTTATTATCAGAACAGTACTGGAGCAACTGCGCAAGGTGATTATCCATATCTGGCAAAATTTAATTTATTAGTAAAAGAAAAGGAAGTTCTCTTCCGGAGTCGGAAAGCTCTTTTTGAAACATTCCGCAGTTTTGCCAATAATGAGTTAAATAAAATCATTATAAGAAGTGAAGATCAAAATACTCCACCCAACTATTTTTCTATCGATCTGAAAACTGGAAAAAGAGAAGAGATCACAAATTATCCGAATAATTTTAGTAAACTTGCAGAGCTTAAAAAAGACATGGTAAAATACACAAGAAAGGACGGGATTCCTTTATCGGGTGAACTTTATCTTCCAACTGACTATCAAAATGGAGACAGGCTACCACTGGTTATCAATGCCTATCCTCAAGAATTTGCCGATAGCACAACTGCAGGACAGATCACAACTACATCAAATAAGTTCAGTCGATTTAGCAGGTCTTCTGTTCGCTACTTCGCTTTATTAGGATACGCCGTACTCACCAAAGCTTCAATTCCAATTGTTGGAGATCCGGAAACGGTGAATGAAACATTCATCGAGCAAACTGTAAACAGCGTGGAAGCAGCTATTAAATATCTGGATGAAAGAGGTATCATCGACCCTGACAGGGTTGGAATTACGGGGCATAGTTACGGAGCTTTCATGGTCGCCAATGTGCTCGCTCACAGTGACCTCTGTGCTGCCGGAATTGCACGCAGCGGTGCCTATAACAGAACACTCACTCCGTTTGGATTCCAAAGTGAACGTCGTACTTTCTGGAAAGCAAAAGATTTTTATATGGAAGTTTCTCCATTTGCTCATGCTGAGAAAATTAACGAACCGATCTTACTTATTCATGGTGAAGATGATCCGAACTCTGGAACATATCCAATGCAATCAAAAAGATTTTATCAGGCTTTAAAGGGAAATAGCGGAATTGCAAAACTTGTAATTCTACCCTATGAAGGTCATAACTATCGAGCCAGAAGATCGGGGCTGCATGTACTGGCAGAAATGATAGAATGGTTCGATAGATTTGTGAAGGATAAGAAATAATTATATGCAGATAAACGCAGAGAATAAGATTTAATTAATGTGATTATTATTTGCGTTTTGCTCCCCTTTCAAGGGGAGATCAAGAGGGGTTTCTCTTCTGTCTCAGATTTCTATCTTTCTTTTTACCATTGAAATTCAATTGTCTTGTCTGCCGGATCTTTCATAAAGAATTCTTTCTGTCATTGTGAGGAGTAAAAGCGACGTGGCAATCATTTCTTTCTCCTCTCTCAACAGTAGAGATTGCTTCGTTAGTAACAACAAGAAGAAAACTCGTAAAGACATTATCACACATATAAACCAGTATCAATAAAGCATCTTCACAGTTCTTAGCACTCTTTAGTTATGTCTGCTAAAAAATGATTTGACAATTGAATAATTAAAATTAAATTGTCTCTAGTTAGCAATTGGGAGTTACTGGTGCTAATAAAGAAGAGGGATAAAAATGAAGAAAAATGAGATCCGGAGAGAGCAAGTTCTAAAGCATGTTGTTGAGGAATATGTAAACTCGTGCGAGCCTATATCTTCAAAGCTGATCTGCGATAGATATTTAGAAAACACGAGCCCTGCAACCATCAGAATAGACTTGAACAAGCTGGAAAAGAGTAATCTTATCTACCAACCTCATACTTCAGCAGGAAGGATCCCGACAATACAGGGTTATCGATCTTATATTGAACAGAGTAAAGATGAAATAGCCAAAACACATTTTGATAGAGCAGATATTCTGCGTGATATTCTTATTAAATATTATAAGGACACACCGCTCGCTCTTCATTATATTATGCAGCTTCTTGCTCGCGAAACTGATCAATTGAGCTTTGTTGCAGAACCAGAAGTCTCATATGGCTACCTGGAAAAACTTGATGTTTTCAAAATATCAAGCGATAAGCTGCTCTTTGTGGTCAGCCTGGATTCCGGTCTTGATAAAACAGTAATACTAAAATGTGATCATAATATTTTACCGCATCAGTTGAAAGCTATTGTTCGCTACATGAATGATACACTGGTTGGTTTGAGAATATTTGATATTCAAAATACAGTATTAGAAGAGCTTGCTGAAAAAGTTACTGAAGAGAACAAGATATTAAAACAGTTTTTAGAAGAACTCCAAAATGCTTTTTCAGAGATCAGTAATTATTACATCCACTTCGATGGAAATATCTCCTTTCTAGAGCAGCCTGAATTTAACGATAAGAAATCAATTTTGACCTTCCTTAACTTCATGCAAAGGCAAGATCATCTGATCAATCTTATGCAGAAAAAAGAAGCTAAGTCATGGAATATACTTATGGGTGAAGATTTTGCTCAGGCAGAATTCACTAATTATGCCATGATCTTTGCCAAATATGAGATCTTTGGAATTCCCGGATATCTAGGAGTACTCGGTCCAATAAGAATGAATTATGTAAAAAATATCCCAATAATCAGGGATATTGCAAATATAATTACAGAAAGCACAAAAAAGGGCATGGTGGTCCCAAAGAAATGACGAAGAAAAAAACAGAAAAAGATCTTAAAAATAAAGATGTGAAGAACGAAGAAAAGAAGCAGGAAAAGGTGCTTACACTTGAAGAGAAATATCAGGATCTTTTAGCAGAGAATGCCGAACTGAAAGATAAGTGGGTGCGTAATGCGGCGGAATTTGAAAACTTCCGACGTAGAACGATCTCAGAAAAATCAGATTGGATAAAAAATGCAACCGAGAGAATAGTTTTAGAACTCTGTGATGTTGTAGATAATTTCGAACGTGCTCTACATCCGGATGCGGAAAAAAATCGCGAATCGTATGAAAAAGGAATTGATTTGATCTTCCAGCAATTGGATGGAGTTTTAAAAAAAGAGGGTGTGAAAAAAATAGAAGCTTTGGGAGAAGAATTCGACCCCCAGTTTCATGAAGCTTTGGCTCACATTCCTTCCGAATTGAAAGATAATAAAATAGCAGCTGTGATCCAAAATGGCTACACAATGAATTCAAAAGTGATAAGACCTGCACGTGTAGCAGTTTCCAATGGAGAAGCACCTGCAGAAACAAAAAAAGAAAAGAAAAAAAAGAATAAGGTATAATGGAGGATATTATGAGTAAGATCATAGGTATTGACCTTGGAACAACAAACTCTTGCGTTAGTGTAATGGAAGGTGGAAAACCAACTGTTATTCAAAATGCAGAAGGTACAAGAACTACACCATCTGTAGTTGCTTTTACCAAAGACAAACAAAGATTAGTAGGGCAGCTGGCTAAACGTCAGGCTGTTACAAACCCGAAGAACACGGTTTCTTCAATTAAGAGATTTATGGGTAGGCAACTGAATGAAGTTTCTTCAGAAATCCAGAACGTTAACTATCAGATCAAAGGTGGAAAATTCGGCGAAGCTACAGTCCACGTTGATGTAGAAAATAAAGATTTTACACCTCAGGAGATTTCTGCCATGATCCTAACTAAAATGAAAGAAACTGCAGAAGCTCATCTGGGAACAAAAATTACAGAAGCTGTGATCACAGTTCCAGCTTATTTTAATGATGCTCAAAGACAGGCAACTAAGGATGCAGGTAAAATTGCCGGTCTCGATGTGAAAAGAATTATAAACGAACCGACTGCTGCTGCTCTTGCTTACGGACTCGAAAGTAAGAAAGAAGAAAAAGTAGCCGTTTACGACCTGGGTGGCGGAACATTTGATATTTCTATTTTGGAAGTGGCTGAAGGTGTTGTAGAAGTTCTTTCTACAAATGGTGATACTCACTTGGGCGGAGATGATTTCGATAAGAAGATCATGGATTGGATCTTAAGTGAATTCAAAAAGCAGGAAGGTGTAGATATTTCCAATGATGCCATGGCTCTGCAAAGAATTAAAGAAGCTGCTGAAAAAGCTAAGATCGAACTTTCCGGAACTCAAACAGCCAACATCAACTTACCATTTATTACTGCTGATGCTTCCGGACCAAAACATCTTAATCTTGATCTTTCTCTTTCACAATTCAATAGAATGATTGGTGATCTTATCGCACGTTCTATCGATCCTTGTAAAATTGCTTTAAAAGATGCCAAACTTAAAGCAAGTGATATTGATGAAATATTGGTCGTTGGTGGAAGCACAAGAGTTCCTGCTGTGATAGAAGCAGTAGAAAAATTCTTCGGTAAAAAAGCAAATAAAAGTGTGAATCCGGACGAAGTTGTTGCAGTTGGTGCAGCAATTCAAGGTGGAATACTTTCCGGTGATGAAAATCTGAATGATATACTTCTGCTGGATGTAACTCCACTCTCATTGGGTATTGAAACTCTGGGTGGTGTAATGACTTCTCTCATAGAAAGGAACACAACTATTCCAACCAAGAAGAGCCAGGTATTCTCAACTGCTGCGGATAACCAACCGGCAGTTTCTATTGTGGTTCTGCAGGGGGAACGTTCCATGGCTTCGGACAACAGAAGACTCGGTAACTTTGAACTTACCGGCATTCCTGCTGCTCCACGTGGAATTCCACAAATTGAAGTAACCTTCGATATAGATGCAAACGGAATTTTACACGTTCATGCCAAAGATAAAGGTACCGGAAAAGAACAGTCTATCAAGATTGAAAGAACCGGTTCTCTTGATGAAAGTGAAATCGACAGAATGGTTAAAGATGCAGAAGTTCACGCTGATGAAGACGCAAAACAAAAAGAATCTATCCATGCTCGTAACGAACTTGATACACTGATCTTCTCTACCGAAAAAAGTATGGGAGAACACGGTGATAAACTCAAAGAAGATGAGAAAAAACCAATCGAAGAAGCAATAAAAGAAGCTAAAGAAAAACTGGAAGAACTAAATAAAAAACAAGCTTCTAAAGAAGAATATGAAGCTGTTCGCGACGACCTTGCTAAGAAAGCTCAAAAGATTGGTGAGATAATTTATGCAGAAATGCAGAAAGAACAACAAGCTCAAGGCGGAGCAGATCCTAATATGGGAGATGCCGAATTTGACCCCAGTAAAATGGGTGGAAATAAGCAGCAACAAGAAAAAAAAGAAGAAGATGATCCGGTGGATACCGATTATGAAGTAGTAGACGACGATGATGAGAAATAATTGATAAACGTAAATAAACAAGATTTTACCTTGCGGAGCTTTGCCTTCGCAAGGTTGAATTATTAAAAGGAGAATGATGGCTAAGAGAGATTACTATGAAGTTCTGGGAATTGATAAAAACGCCAACGCAACAGAAATAAAAAAAGCCTATCGCAAATTGGCGATGAAATATCATCCCGATAAAAACAACAACGATAAAGCAGCTGAAGATAAATTCAAAGAAGCTTCCGAAGCCTATGAAGTTCTCAGCGATGAAAATAAAAAACAGAGATATGATCAATTTGGACATGCCGGTATGGAAGGTGCCTTCGGTGGCGGCGGATTTGGTTGGGATAATTTCACCCACGCTTCAGATTTTTCCGATATTTTCGGGAGCGGCGGACTGGGCAGTATTTTTGAAGGACTTTTCGGTTCCGGTTTTGGCAGTGGTGGAAGAGGTCGCAGGAGAAGCAATCAAGGTGAAGATCTGCAAATATCACTTTCTCTCACATTAGAAGACATTGCCAAGGGAATAAGTAAAAAAATAAAAATAAATGTGCAGGATACTTGCGATACCTGTAACGGTTCCGGCTCTCAAGATGGCTCTGTAGAAACTTGCACCCAATGTAATGGCTCCGGGCAGGTACGTCAGTTAACTCGTTCACTTTTTGGTCAAATGCAAACTATTGTGGAATGCCCATCCTGCCATGGAGAAGGAAAAATAATTAAAAACCGCTGCCCTAAATGCCGGGGTGAAGGAAGAACCAAAAGCGCCAAGACTATCACTATAAAAATTCCTGCCGGTGTTTCAGAAGGACAATATATCCGGATGCGTGGTCAGGGTAATATTGGCAAACGCGGTGGCGAGCATGGAGATATCCTGGTTCATATCCAGGAAAAAGAACACAATATTTTTGAACGTCGCGATGCTGACCTGATCTGTGAATTCCCAATAAGTTTTTCACAAGCTGCCATGGGTTCAGAAATTAAAGTACCCACACTTTCCGGAAAAGTCAAAATGAAAATTCCAGCCGGAACACAATCAGGTAAAGTTTTTCGCTTGCGTTCACAGGGTCTTCCCCATGTGAATTCTTCTTATCATGGTGACCTGTTCATCAAAGTTCATGTGATAACTCCAACCAAACTGAATTCGGAAGAAAAAGACCTTTTCGAGAAACTGGCTAAATTTGATTCTGAAAAGAAATTAAATCCGGAGAAAAGCTTCTTTAGTAAATTAAAGAAATTCTTTGTTTAAATAATAAATATAGTTTTATAAAGCCTGCTGAGAGATCTGCAGGCTTTTTTTATTTCACACCGTCAAATACTATTGTGCTTGACACTTACTTTTCTAATTTCCAATTTCGATTTTGCTTAAATAAGAAAGATAATAATTTTGCGAAATTGAGAATGAACTATGACGAATTGGAATTTTAAAGGAGTAATGTGAAGACTGAGGGAATACTATCAATTTATAGATTATGGATGTAATTTCAAAAGAAAAACGCTCGTGGAACATGAGCAGAATAAGAAACAAAAATACTAAACCAGAAATGATTGTACGTTCTTTATTACACAGAATGGGTTATAGATTTAGATTACACAAAAAGTGTCTTCCAGGAAAGCCAGATATTGTATTAAAGCAATATAGAACTGCAATTTTTGTTAATGGTTGTTTTTGGCACCGACATGAAAATTGTAAATTTGCTTATACTCCTAAATCAAGAAAGGATTTCTGGATGAAAAAGTTTCGAGAAAATATAGAAAGAGATAAACTGGTGATGAAACAATTAGAAAATTCAGGTTGGGAAATATTGATAATCTGGGAATGTGAAACAAAGGATATCAGTGTATTACAAAAGAGACTTAAAGAAAAGTTGCATTATGAATAATACTATTCCAATTATTGATCTTTTTGCTGGACCTGGAGGATTGGGAGAAGGATTTTCAGCATATAAGAATAATATATTTAGAATAAAGCTTTCAATTGAGATGAACCAGGAAGCCCATTTAACGTTAGAATTGAGAAGTTTTTTTCGTCAGTTTAA
>JAQICU010000306.1 GCA_027858325.1 Candidatus Cloacimonadota bacterium | reverse complement strand
ATCAATAATTGTATTTCCCATATCCTCACCTTCTAATGAAATATAACTTCTGCAATTAATAGGAAATCTTTCTCCCGTTTGAGAAAGTGAATAGATACCATTTTCTAAAAATATTGTATGTGGATTTAAACTATCTGCAATAACTTTTGCTAACGCATATTCAATATTTATTAATGGATCATCGGGAGTAATTCCACTATTCCCATTTGAACCAGATGAACTAACGGACAAATCACTATTCACCTGATCAATTTTACTATTTAAGATATCAAAAGAAAATTTATCAATTGGATAAGCAAAATATGAATTTGGTTGCAATACTGTAAAAGTATCAACAATTACATTTATTGTTTGATAATGAATTGTATGTAAATCATTATCCACATTAGCATGATTCAGATAAATATTGCATCTGTTATTAGTATTAAATAATATGTCGGAATCATCAATAAAAATTCCACCTCCTCTTTTGGCAAAATTGTTAATAATCAATAATAATTCGAATACGGGAGGGGGAATATCTTTTCTTAACTCAAATCCAACTTTATACAATGTTACATTAAGTGGAAATTCAGCTATTAGTAATGGTGGTGGAATTTATTCTACTTATAATTCTTATCCAAATTTAGTAAATTGTATTCTTTGGAACAATATACCGCAAGAGATTTATAGCTCACAAGACACTATTACAGTAATATATTCCGATATTCAAGGAGGTTGGGAAGGAGAAGGCAATATAGATTCAGATCCATTATTTGTAGATATAACAAATGAAGATTATCATCTTACCGAAAATTCACCCTGTATTGATGCAGGTGATCCAAATTCACCTTATGATCCGGATGGAACTATTGCAGATATGGGAGCATATTACTATGATCAGTCTAATAGCTATTCTGGTCCTGTTTGGCATGTTTCTACAACAGGATCTGATTCCACAGGAACTGGTTCATTTGAAAATCCTTTTGCTTCAATACAACATGGCATTAATACTGCAGTTGATTCCGACACAGTACTTGTTCAACCAGGAACATATTTCGAAAATATCCATTTTGACGGAAAAGGCATTCTTTTAACCTCATTTTATTATTTATCACAAGATACTACATATATTTCAGATACTGTAATCGATGGAAATGGAGATAATCACGTTGTTACCTTTACTGCTGAGGAAGATTCGACATCAATACTAAGTGGATTCACTATAACAAATGGTTTTTCTGTCAAAGGTGGCGGAATATATTGTGATGATTCATCACCTAAATTAACCAATCTGATTATTTGTGAAAATAATATATCTGGTGGTTCCTGGAATTACGGAGCCGGTATATATTTGAACCGTTCTTCTCCGATGTTGTATAATGTAACAATAAATAATAACATTTCTTCCGGTAATACAAGAAATTATGGTGGTGGGATATTCTGCGAATACTCTTCACCTCGTTTGTTCAATGTCACAATTAAGAACAATGAAGTATCCGGTGGCTCATGGAATTATGGTGGTGGGATGAAATGTTTCATTGATTCAAATCCATATCTTTGCAATGTAACGATAGAAAATAATAGTGCTTTCGGTGGTTCTTGGAATTATGGTGGAGGATTATGCCTTTATTATTGTTCTGCAGAATTAAATAATGTAGTAGTTGTTAATAATAGTGTATGGGGTGACGAAAATAATAATGGAGCTGGTATATTTTGCCACTCCTCATCTCCAATAATTAATAATACTACCATTGCAAATAATAATGTAGAAAATGGAGCATTATATACGACTGGTGGTCTGTACGTAGACGGTGATTCTCAAGCAATTGCAACAAATTGTATTATATGGAATAATACACCGGTAGAAATTTACTGTGACACTAATCAAATTATAACCTATTCGGATATTCTATGTGGATGGGTCGGTAATGGAAATATTTCTATAGATCCATTATTTATCGATCTTCAAAATGGAGATTATCATCTTTCACAGAATAGTCCTTGTATCGATGCTGGAGACCCGAATTCTCCTTTTGATCCAGATGGTACAATAGCGGATATGGGTGCATTCTATTTTGATCAGAACACTTTAATAGAAGAATCTGAAATCAAGACAGTTGGCTATTTAATATCTAATTATCCAAATCCATTCAATCCCTCAACTACAATTTCTTTTTTAATTCAAAATGATTCAAGAGTTGAACTTTCAATATACAACATCAAAGGGCAGAAAGTGAAACAACTTCTTTATGATCAGCTTTCAGAAGGTCAACACTCAGTTGTATGGGATGGGAAAGATGATGATAACAATAAACCTATAGGATCAGGTATTTATTTTTACAAATTGGATATAAATGGTAAAACTGAAGCAGTTAAAAAATGTTTGCTGTTGAAATGAAAAGAATGCTGCTAACACACAGCTCGTGCGACAAGAAGTTGTATAATTAATTGTGAAGCAATGGTAAAGCCACATTGACTTCACCTGATTTTTCACAATCAGTAGCCTACCGGGATGTGCGTTG
>JAQICU010000237.1 GCA_027858325.1 Candidatus Cloacimonadota bacterium | reverse complement strand
GCCGTATTAGCTAATGCAATTGATAATATTTGAGAGGCTTGAGCCGTATGCGGTAAAAATCGCACGTACGGTTCTGAGGAGAGGGAGAAGAAGCAATTCTTCTTCCTTATCCGACCACAGCCAAACAAGAGGAACATCAAGAAGTGCGTGGCAGCTGCCAAACATTAGGCACAACAGGAAGTTACAAAAAATAAAAATATCTTGTGTTGATATCACATTTTGGTAATTTTGTGGATATGTATCTATAATGAAAATAAATTGGAGGTTATTATGTTTTGTCCTAAATGTAAATCTGAGTTCGAAGAAGGCATTCAAGTATGTCCTGAATGTAATTTTGATTTGGTGAATGAACTAACAGAGGAAGATTTTGTCGATTTTGTGAAAGTATTTGAAAGCAGCGATCCAAACCTGACAGTTATCATCAAATCAATTCTCGATGATGCAGGTATCAAGTATTTCGTTCCTGGTGATAATATGCAGAGTATTCTGGGAGCAAAATTCGCTTTTGCTTTCGGAGCTGATATGGGAAATGCTGTATTTCTTGTCAGCCAGGAAAATGCTGAAATTGCAAAGGAGCTTTTAAAAGAAGTAGAAAATTCCGAAATAGTGGAGTAAAATATGATTTTTTTTTAATCATAATTCTAATCCTCATCCCATTATATCTATATTGTCAAAATAGGTTGGATCCGGACAGTGGAATCTCTCCGGAAGGTATTAGACAGGTGCTTTGTCTAAAATTCTCAATAAAACAAAATTAAAAATATCTAGAAATATCTCAAACTATTTTACACACTTTTATGCGTTAACTTTGGACCAGTTTTTGGGACAACGTCATACACATAACAGAACATGATTATTATCTATAGTAATTGTTTCAAAGCCAAGCCCTATCAAAAGTACACCAAAGAATAATATCAATAAGCTATAGATTCCCATAATTATTTTCTAATCTTATTTTTCATATTTATTTTTGATTATTAATTTTTAAAAACCTGGCATTGATAGCTACAATCACAGTACTCAAAGACATCAAAGCTGCTCCGATAGCTGGTGATATTATAATTCCCCAGCTAAACAAAACTCCTGCTGCTAGTGGTATTGCAATAGCATTATAACCCGTTGCCCACCAAAGATTCTGAATCATTTTAGTATATGTCGCTTTTCCAAAAAGCAACAAAGAAACCACATCCTCAGGATTACTGTTAACCAATATTATGTCGGCTGTTTCAGCAGCTACATCAGTTCCGGAACCGATTGCAATACCTATATCCGCCAATGCCAGTGCAGGGGCATCGTTTATGCCATCACCTGTCATTGCCACAAATTCGCCTTCGTCCTGAAGTTCTTTGATTTTTTCTTGTTTCTCATGTGGCAGAACTTCAGCAAAATATCCATCAAGTTTCAGCTTTGCAGATACGTCCTTTGCAGTTGCTTTGTTATCTCCTGTCAGCATAAAACATTTAATGCCAAGTGATTTCAGCTTGGATATTGCTGCAAAAGATTCAGCTCTTATCTTATCTTCAAGCGATATTTCTCCAACCAGTTTATCATCAATCAGCACATAAGCTAGTGTAACTATACTATCAGTGTCAGTTTCATTTGGAACCTCTATATTTCTCTTCTCTAATGCTTTCTTACTGAGTAAGGTTATTTTTTCAGCTTCGATGTTTCCTTCGATCCCTTCGCCTTTTAGTATCCGAAAGTCACTAACTTCCAGCAGCTTCATTCCATCTGCATGGGCTTTATAGATTATTCCTTTAGCGATTGGATGTTCAGAACTTTTCTCCAGCGAAGCGGCCAGTTGCAAAATTCTATTTTCATCGTAGTTATCATCGTACAAATCTATTCTGCTAACTCCGAATTTCCCTTCGGTCAGTGTACCGGTTTTATCAAATACGACTGTTGAAATTTTCCTGGTATTCTCAAAGGCGGTTCTATTTCGAATCAAGAGTCCATTTTTTGCCGATTCCGTGGTAGAGACTGCATTTACCAGTGGAATTGCCAAACCTAGAGCATGAGGACACGCTATCACCATCACGGTTGCCAGTCTTTCTATTGCAAAGGCCAGATCCGGTCCATAAATATACCAGTAGATAAAGGTTCCAGTACCGGCAGAAATAGCTATAAAAGTAAGCCATCTGGCAGCTACATCAGCCAATTTCTCTGTTTTAGATTTTGTCTTCTGAGCTTGTTTCACCAGATTTATCACTTTAGAAAGATAAGAATCCTCTCCGGTTCCAAGAACCTTAACTTCCAGAATCTCATCTCCGTTTATCGATCCGCCTATTACTTTGAAGCCAATTTTTTTTCGAATAGGCTTAGATTCTCCCGTCAGCATCGATTCATCAATATAGCCCGATCCTTTCACTATTTCACCATCAGCAGGAATCTTTTCACCGGCTTTTATCAGGACAATGTCTTCTTTTTTCAAGGCAGAAGTCTTCACATCAACTATATTATTATCCTGTATCAGATGTGCTTTATCAGGCATCAATTGTGCTAGTTTTTCCAGAGCTTTAGAGGCACCGATCACCGATTTCATCTCGATCCAATGACCTAGCAGCATTACGTCTATCAATGTGGCCAGTTCCCAGAAAAAGAATTTTCCCTTCAATCCGAAAACTACTGATGTACTGTAAAAATAGGCCACAGATATTGCCACGGCAATCAAAGTCATCATTCCTGGTCGTTTTTGTTTCAGTTCAGATGAAAATCCTTTCAGGAACGGAAATCCAGCCCAGAAAAATATAAAACTGGATAGTACAAATAATAAATATTTATCTCCGGTAAAGGTAAGTGAAAACCCTAATAATTTCTGGATCATTGGAGAAAGTATCAAAATCGGAATTGTAACGACTACAGCAATGTTAAATCTTTTCTTAAAATCAACCATCATCATCTTGTGATGTTCATTATGATCATGATCTTTATG
>JAQICU010000228.1 GCA_027858325.1 Candidatus Cloacimonadota bacterium | reverse complement strand
ACTATGTAAAGATCACCGCAGTTAAAAAGGTTTTTAGAAATATCTGTGATTTAGATTGTATCCATATGACGCTCAATACATTGAATGGATTAGTTATTGAAACAGTTAATATTTCTAAGGATAACCGCGCCAGGATCGATTATATTATTAATGTACCTAAAGACACTTTTATTGGAGATATATTTACAAAAGGGAATATTCGATATGAGAATCTTCCAAATAAGGTTTTAAGTAATATTAGAAGATTATCAAATAGATAAATTGCACAATATTCCTCCCTAGTGCAAAAAGGATCCCTCGCATAATCTGGATATGTTGAGGGATCTCTTCTAATATAGCTAACATCGAATCAATTCCTATTTGTATTAATAAATTGCTTTAGATGTTCAATTATTGTTCCAGATCAATTTTACACTTTCCTAATCCATATAATACTTTACAAAATCATTGAGCAATTAATTGTTATTTTATTAGGAGAGCTAATGCGTTATATTGGATTTTATATAATAATTATTTTAGCTACAGTTTTTATTGTTTTTATTCTCTTCCCAAATTTGAGTTTCTACCGACATCATGTCAGTTATAAACAATTTAATATTTTCGCTGATAATGAGATCAATAATGCGATCTATAATATTTTGGATGAGGTAGATGAAAAACTTAGATGCTCAGAAATTTACAATAATAAGTTGACTTTTAAGATATTCATCAGCTCCGATTTTAAACCATATTCAATATTCAGCCCTTCCCTAAAAGATGCCTTTGCAGGAACTTATCCAATTATCAATAACATTTTTATTTCCAAAACAGATATAGAGAATAACCTTGTTCACAGAAATGCAAATGAAGATAATGAACGCTCTCTTTCTAGTGTAATCACACATGAGATCACGCATATACTCATCGAAAAAGAGATTGGGATAAAAGCGAACAAAAGGTTAGAAACCTGGAAAAAAGAAGGTTATTGTGAATACATTTCTGGTGAGGGCAGATTGAATTTGAAGGCGACAATTAAGAAAGTTTATGAGGGATCGAACTCATTTTCTCCTGCATTCAGTTATTTAAAGTATAGACTTTTAATCACATACTTACTAGATGTTAAAGGACACACATTTCATTCTTTAGCCGAGACCGAATTTAATATCCATCAGGTGGAAGACGAATTAATAAATTATTGCAAGAATTATTATTAGCACATAGTTTACGAAAAACAACTTGCTTAATTTTATTTAAATTTATTTTATGTTAAGTAGTTAATTGTAGATTAAGGAGATTTATTATGATAAAAAAAAATCTAGTTTCTTTGTTTGAAGATAGCCTAAAACAAAATTGGATGCTTCCTGCTTTCACAAATTATAAAGAGGAAGACCATAGCTATGCACAGGTAGCAGATCGAATTATTTTTCTACATTATTTCTTTGAAAAGATCGGATTGAAAAGTGAGGGAAAAATCGCATTACTTGGGAAAAACTCTGTTAATTGGGCTATTACCTATTTAGACGCTGTAACTTATGGCGCCGTTATTGTGCCTATTCTCCCCGATTTTAAATCAGCTGATGTTCATCATATTGTAAATCATTCCGAATCGAAGTTGCTATTTGCGGCAGACGAAATTTACGAAGATTTGGATGAATCTAATATGCTAGACTTAGAAGCTGTGATTTCACTTAAGAATTTTTCTCTCCTTTTTGGAAAAAAGAAAAATGCACAACACATAATAGAAGAATCCAAGACAAAATATCTAGAGAGCTATGATGGAAACCTTTCCCCGGAGATGATCAATTTCAAAAAAACTGAAAATAAAGAATTGGCAGCTATCATCTATACTTCCGGCACAACAGGATTTTCCAAAGGTGTGATGCTGCCAAACAATAGCTTGATCTCAAATATTCTTTTTGCTCAAGCTAATATGCCTTTGGAACCTGGTGATACTATCGTTTCCTTCCTGCCTATTGCGCATGTTTTCGGGTGTGTATTTGAATTCCTCTTCCCCTTTGCCAATGGTTGTCATATAACCTTCCTGGGAAAAACACCTTCTCCAAAAGTTTTGATCAAAGCCTTCGGGGAGATTCATCCACGGCTTATATTGTCTGTTCCACTGGTAATCGAAAAGATCTTCAAGAAGAAGGTCAAACCTAAACTTGATAAACCAATTATGAAATTGCTTCTTAAAATTCCAATGATGAGAAAGAAAATATATGCCAAAGTAAATGCATCACTGACGGAATTTTTTGGTGGAAATTTCCGTGAAATCGTTTTGGGTGGAGCACCTTTGAACGAAGAAGTTGAGCATTTTTTACGAGCTATAAAATTTCGTTATACAGTTGGTTATGGCATGACGGAATGTGGTCCGCTCATTAGTTATGCAGGTTGGGAAAACTTTAAAGCCAGTTCTTGTGGCAGGGTTGTAGATAATATGGATGCAAGGATAGATTCGGGTGATCCGGAAAATTCGGTTGGTGAAATCCTTGTAAAAGGTGAAAATGTAATGTACGGTTATTACAAGAATACAGAAGCCACCAAAGAAGCAATAGATGATGATGGCTGGCTTCATACAGGTGATCTGGGAGTGATGGATAAAGATAATTTCATCTTCATCAAAGGAAGAAGTAAAAGTATGATCCTGGGTCCTTCCGGTAAAAATATCTACCCGGAAGAACTGGAAGCTAGATTGAACAATCTGCCTTATATTCAAGAATCTATCGTGATCTTCAAAGATAATATATTGATCGCACTTGTTTATCCCGATATGGAAGCCGTTGATGCGAACAAAGTCAGTGAAAAAGACTTGCAAGCGATCATGGAAGATAACAAGCTTACGATGAACAGAATGTTCCCTGCCTATATGGCTATCTCCAAGATCGAAATATTTCCAGAGGAATTTGAAAAAACACCCAAGAAAAGCATAAAAAGGTTCCTCTACTCATAAACAGAGGTAAGATGATCAAACTAATAGTAATATTTCTTTTGATTGCTGTTTTTTCTACATTGGGCTATTTTTACATAATGCGACCAGTTGTTTCGGAAGAGAATTATATAACAATTGATACTTCTCAAAACCCTCAACAATATCCATTATTAGACCAATATATTTTTCCTATTAAATCAAAAGGATTAGATATAGTGATAAAACCTTTTGCCCAATATAAGGCATCGGTTGTTGTTCTTAGTAAAAAAAGATATGTTACAGATTGGACATCGATCATTTCCCCTATAGACCTTGCCCTGGGTTGGGGGGATGTTTCTAAACCCATAAATTTTAAGCACATTAAAGTAAGACAAACTATGCGGTGGTACAGATACAAATTTGATAACGAGTGTGCAATTACCCAAAAATATATTTCTACGCATTCTTCTAATCACCACATAATTCCGGCTAATGATAATATTCGCAAAGCAGTGTTGTTCGTTAAAAAAAATGATATAATTGTTTTAGAAGGTTTTCTTGTAAATATCTCAGGGAAATTCAAAGATGATAATGTCAGTTGGAGATCAAGCCAATCTAGAACCGATACAGGAGACGGTTCATGTGAGATCATGTATGTAACCAGTGTAAGAATAGATACAAATGTTTATAAATAGAATATGAATATTGTTTATCCTGATTATAAAAACTCGATCGTAAATCTGGTCTCCTCCATCTTAAAAGCTTATGATGTTAAAACCGATCATCCACCTTTGGAACAGCTTGATGCAATAAATCTTAAAATAAAAAAGAATATCATTCTTATCATTCTTGATGGTTTCGGAATGAACTTGCTTACCAAATTCCCTTCTTCAACCACTTTCCTAAATAAGAATTTCATCTCCCCTATTACCTCAGTATTCCCATCTACTACGAGCGCTGCAATAACCAGCCTGATAACAGGGAAAACCCCATGGGAACATGGAGCTATCGGCTGGACTCTATATTTTAAAGAATTTGCAAAAAACATCGATTATCTTCCAAACTGGGATTCAATTACTTATAAAACACAAAATGCTAAAAAATATAACGTTATAGATTATGTTGGAGCAGACAACATCTTCAATAAAATATCAGATACAACCGTTGATGTTCAACAATTTTATCTTACCCATGAAGAATTGAGTCAGAGTCCAAATGTCATCAGAAATTCAGGTACTGCCGAGATCATACCCTATTCCGATCATGAACATCTTTATAAGACACTAAACAAATTGACGTCAAAAAAAAGTTCTGGCAGAAAACTTATCTATGTTTATTCTTCTTCTCCTGATAAAATTGAACATCATCATGGCGTATATGCAGATGAAGTTGACAAATTCATCCAGAAAACAGATTCATATCTTAAGAAATTGAGTTCGCAATTAGCAGGAACCGATACAACAATATTGGTCTCTGCTGACCATGGACTAATTGATGTTGATAAGTATTTCTATGTTAATGAGGATAAAAAACTTTTCGATAGCATGATCATGCCTACATTCCCGGAACCAAGATTTATCAGTTTCTTTGTTAAGAAACATAAAATGAAGCAATTTGAAAAGGCATTCCAAAAATATGAAGATAAATTTTTACTATTCGATCGCGAAGAATTTCTAAAACATAAGTTTCTCGGAAAAGGTAAGATGCATCCCAAAATTGATGACTTCGTCGGTGATTATTTAGCAATTGCGATCTCCAATGCGGCTATGAAATCTATCTATATGCAGAATGGAAAATGGAAAAAAGAATTTTATGCACATCATGCCGGACTTACAGAAGATGAAATGCTTGTTCCGCTAATAGAAATTGATACTTAATATGAAAATAGTATAAATGTAAAGGTTGCAATTCATTTGGAAAATAAGAAGAATAAAAACATAATAAACCAAAATAAAGCATATATTTTTGCAGCAATCGCCGTTTTATTCTGGTCTACAGCATCCACATCATTTAAAATAACATTAAGGTATTTGAACACAATCGAGACATTATTTTATGCATCTCTTACAGCTTCAATAGCGTTATTCGTTATAATTCTTTTCCAAAGAAAAATTAAGAGTTTGTTCAAATCAGGAAGGAACGAAATATTAAATTCAGCCATTTTGGGTTTCATGAATCCATTTTTTTACTACATAATCCTTTTCAAAGCATATACTTTATTACCTGCTCAAATCGCGCAACCATTAAATTTTATCTGGCCTATCATGATAGTTATTCTCTCAATACCATTACTTAAGCAGAAAATTTCACTAAAAAGTTTACTCGCGATATTTATCAGCTTCTTCGGTGTTTTATTGATATCAACCAAAGGAAGGCTCTTCAACTTAAGAATTGATGAACCTTACGGAGTTTTCTTAGCACTTTCGAGCTCAATTATCTGGGCACTTTTCTTCATAATTAATGTCAGGAATAGAAGAGATGAAGTCATCAGTCTCTTCTTGAGTTTTACTTTTGGCAGTATCTACTCATTCATCCTCCTCTACCCGAATCTTTCATTACCTCCTTTATCCGGAATTCTTGGAGCGATCTACATAGGTTTATTTGAAATGGGAATAACCTTTGTGATCTGGATAAAAGCCCTGAAATACTCACGTACAACAGCACAAGTTAATAATTTGATCTATCTCACACCTTTTCTCTCCTTGATCGTTATAAGAGCTGTTATCAAGGAAAGGATCTTACTCTCAAGTATTGTCGGCGTTATCTTTATAGTAAGTGGTATTATTCTCCAAAACAGAATTGGAAGCAAACATGATTCTAACAACTGAACCATCAATAAAAAAACTGAGAGTATAAGTTGTATTTCCAAACTGGAAAACAGAAAGGAAGATACTGGATAATTTTGAGAATTCAATCATCTCCAAACATTAAGAATTAATATTCTTGAAATCTTTATAACAAATTAAAATATAAACAA
>JAQICU010000220.1 GCA_027858325.1 Candidatus Cloacimonadota bacterium | reverse complement strand
GCATTCGTAGCTGTCTTGTTTTAGCAATAGAAACAGATGGGCAGGAAATCGTAACAGTTGAAGGAATCTCCAAAGATGGGCTTACCAAAGTTCAAAATACGATGCTTGATAAAAATGCTTTCCAATGCGGCTTTTGTGCACCAGGCATGATCATTTCAACAACTGAATTAATTGAGAAGAATCCTCATCCAAACTTAGAAGAGATCAAAGAAGCACTTTCTGGAAATTTATGCCGTTGTACCGGTTACCTGCCAATTTTGGAATCAGTGCAGGAAGCAACTGAGGAGGGACATCATGAATAATTTGAAACATGTTGGAAAACCATCAGTCCGCATCGACGGTAAAGAAAAAATATCAGGTGCAACACGCTATACAGATGATCTTGAATTTGGACAAAATCTGCATTTTGCAGCGATTGTCGAAAGTACAGAAGCTCACGCAAAAATAATCGGAATAGATACAACCGAAGCTAAAAAATTTCCAGGTGTGGTTAATGTATTCACAGGACAGGATTTCCCTTATAAATTTGGTCTGTACATGAAAGATCGCTACATTTTTGCCATGGATAAGGTTCATTATGTAGGACAGCAAATTGCAGCAGTAGTTGCCAGAGACATCAAAACTGCCAAGAGAGCTGCAAAACTTGTAAAAATTGAATATGAGCCATTACCAGCAATATTTGATCAGATGGAAGCTTTTAAGGATGATGCCCCACTTCTTCATCCTGACCTGGGTGAATATGAGCATGTTCCCTGGTTTTTCCCAAAAGCAAAAACTAACATTGCCCATTGGCGTAAAACCAGAAGAGGTGATACAACAAAAGGATTTGAAGAAGCAGATTACATTCTGGAAGACACATATACAGTTCCTCGTTATGCACACTGTCCTTTGGAAACTCATGCTGCTGTTGGTCTTTGTGACCTCTCCGGCAGGCTTACCATCTGGGCTTCATCACAATCACCTCACACTCAAAGAAACCTGTTTGCAGAATCTCTTGCACCACTCGGTTTTACTCATAAAGACGTTCGAGTTATTGCACCTCCAATTGGAGGAGGATTTGGTGGAAAAGCAGGTGTTTCGATGGAAATCCTGGCAGCAGCAATTGCTACAAAAGTTAGAGGAAACCCCGTAAAAATAATTTGGTCTCGTGAGCAGGAATTCTATAATACTTCTCAACGACTCGGTGTTATTGCCAAACTCAAAATCGGTGTGAAAAATAACGGAACCTTCACTGCAATAGATCACAGACTTTATTGGGATACAGGTGCCTCTGCCGAATATGGAGCAAATGTTGTTAATGCAGTCGGGCTCTCTGCGATCGGTCCTTATCGTTTCCAAAATATCTCAATTGATTCAGTTTGTCTTTACACAAATCTACCTCCTTGCGGAGCATATCGTGGATTTGGATATTCCGAGTTCATGTTCGGTTTAGAATCGCATATAAACAGAATTGCAGATCATCTAAAAATTGATGCCGTAGAGATAAGAAAGATCAACGCGATCAAAGAAAACGATACCCTGGCTTACGGAGTTCCAATGAATCCAAACGGACTTATCGAATGTATTGATAAGGTTGCGAAAGAGATCGAGTGGGGAAAGAAAGAAAAATCTGATGACCCTAATATAAAAATCGGAAAAGGTTTCTCTCTAATTTGGAAGGCTCCCGCCATGCCGCCCAATGCTTCATCAGCAGCATTCTTAAAATTCAGTGAAGACGGCAGCATAAACATTCTGGTTTCCGGGATGGATATGGGACAGGGATACTTGACCGTGATGGCGCAAATTGCAGCTGAGATCCTGGCTGTTCCAATCAGCAAAATCCGTACTGAAAATCCTGATACTGATAGAAATCCTTATGAATGGCAAACAGTTGCCTCTCATGTAACCTGGTCATGTGGAAATGCTGTTAGAAATGCAGCCATCGATGCCCGAAACCAGATCTTCGATGTGGTTTCCAGAACTCTCTATCTTCCTAAAGATATGCTCTATTTGGAAGATGAGAAAGTAAAATGCAAAACGAAACCAGGTTTTGAATTGCTATTAAGTGATTTTGTGATTAACGGAATTCAAGCTGAAGACAGTACTTTCAAAGGTGGTCCGATCATGGGACATGGAATTTTCATGCCGGAATTTGCTTCTGCCAATAGTGATCCTGAGACAAGTCAGGGTGGTCATCCTAATGTTCATTACACAGTTGGCGCTGCAGCTATCACATTGGAAGTAGATCAAGATTCGGGTGAAATGCATGTCAGAAAAGCTGTTGAAGCAATTGATGTGGGAAAGGCTATCAATCCATCTTTAGTAAAAGGACAGATTACAGGCGGTCTTTTACAGGGGCTCGCTACAGTTCTATATGAAGATATGCGGTTTGACAATAAAGGGAAAATGCTAAATCCAAACTTTACAGATTATAAAATTCCTACAGCCAAAGATGTTCCTGATGAGATAGTTCCGATCATAGTAGAAGTTCCTCAACCAGATGGTCCTTTCGGTGCTCGCGGTGTGGGTGAACACACTATGATCCCGGCTGCTCCTATGATAGCAAATGCCGTAAATGATGCATTGGGGATAAGAATAAAATCCATGCCGATCACAAAAGAAAAGGTAGCACTTACAAACTTAAACAAAGAGGAGAAATAGATGGGTAAACCATTTGAGGGAATTAAAGTTCTTGATCTGACACGTGCATTGGCAGGTCCTTACTGTACTATGATCTTGAGTGATATGGGTGCTGAAATAATTAAGGTTGAGATACCAAAATATGGTGATGATGCTCGACAGTACGGTCCATTTAAAAACGATGTGGGACTTTACTTTCTGAACTTGAACAGAGCCAAAAAAAGTGTAACCTTAAATCTGAAAGCGGAGGAAGGAAAAACAATTTTGAAAGATCTGGTTAAAGATTTCGATATTCTGGTAGAAAATTATCGTCCGGGAACTATGGAAAAATTGGGACTAGGTTATGATATTCTTAAAAAGATCAATCCAAAACTTATTTATGCTGCTTCATCTGGTTTTGGACATACCGGACCTGATTCTAAAAAACCCGCTTATGACCTTCTTGCTCAGGCAAGAGGTGGAATAATGAGTATCACTGGTTGGCCGGACACTCCTCCCACTAGAGTTGGTATGTCTACCGGCGATATAACAGCTGGTATGTTCACAGCAATTGGTATAAATGCAGCCCTATATCATAGAGAAAAAACTGGTGAAGGGCAAAAGATCGATGTGGCTATGCTGGATAGTCAAGTTGCAATTTTGGAAAATGCAATGGCACGTTATCAAGTGGATGGTGTTTCGCCAACACCGCTCGGTAATCGTCATCCAACCGTTAGCCCATTCCAAGCATTTATGACAAAAGATGATTATTTTGTTCTCCCTATTGGGAACGACAGCCTTTGGAAGAAATTTTGTCATGCTGTCAGTAAGGAAGAATGGATCACAGATATTAGGTTTGTAACAAATGCAGACAGAAATGAAAATCTGAAAACTCTAATTCCTCTGCTAAAAGAACTCTTTTTAACCAAAAATGCTTCTGAATGGATTGAGCTGATAGAAGGATATGGAGTTCCATGTGGTCCTATTAATAATATTGAAAAAGTTATGAATGATGATCAAGTTCATGCTAGAAATATGATCGTTGAAGTAGATGATGACAAAGCTGGTACAATTAAAATTGCAGGCAATCCAATTAAGATGACATCAATTCAGGAAGAAAAGAAGCGTGATCCTGTTCCAAAGCTTGGAGAACACACTAATATGATTCTTAAAAAGTACCTGGGTTTTGATGAAAAAAAGTTAATGCAATTACATGAAGATGGTGTGATTTAAGTGAAGTTTGTTTCCGAATGTTCTTTGTCTAAAATAATTTTTCAATTACAAAGCAAGGAAATTACACCGGAAAAATTGATCGATGAACTCTGTGATAAACTGGAGAAATGGGATTCTAAGATAAAATCATTTCTACCGGAAATTAACAGAAGAGAACGTTTACATCAAGATTTAAAGAAACTATATTTCAAGTTTCCTGATCCGCAAGATAGACCGATGTTATTTGGAATTCCAATTGGGGTCAAAGATATATTCCATATTGATGGTTTTGAAACAAAAGCCGGTTCAGAACTGCCTTCAGAAATTCTCCAGGGAAAAGAAGCCAAAGTTGTTTCCAAACTAAAGCAGGCTGGCGTGCTGATCATGGGCAAAACTGTAACTACAGAATTTGCTTATTTCCATCCTGGTGCTACTTGTAATCCGCATAATTTTGATCATACTCCAGGTGGTTCAAGCAGTGGTTCAGCAGCAGCAGTAGCAGCCGGATTCTGCCCCTTAGCTCTAGGAACTCAGACTATCGGTTCAATTTCCCGTCCAGCTTCTTTTTGCGGGATAACCGGCTTCAAACCAAGTTTTGGCAGGATTTCTACTGAGGGAGTTATCCCATTCTCAAGATCAGTAGACCATATAGGTTTTTTTACTCAAGATTTGGAAGGTAGTAATGTCATTGCTTCAATTTTATGCAATAATTGGAATGTTGATCTTCCTGAAATTAACAAAAAACCTGTATTGGGAATTCCTGAAGGTAAATTTCTAGATCAAGCATCGTCTATGATACTATATACCTTTTATCAAACTATTGAGAAATTAAAATATAAAGGATTTACCGTTAGATCAATACGTGCTTTTGATAACATTGATGAGATCAATGATCAGCATAAATTGATGAATGCTGCAGAATTCGCTGAAGTTCACAAAAACTGGTTTACAGAGTATAAAAACAAATATCATCAAGCTTCAATTGAGCTGATCGAAAAAGGAAGAAGTGTTCCAATTGAAGTATTGAATAAGGCTATTAATGGCAGAATTCAGCTACGTGAAGAATTGGAACAATTGCAAAGGGAATATGGAATTGATCTATGGATATCTCCTTCTGCGGTTACAACTGCTCCACTAGGATTAGATTCTACCGGAGATCCGGCAATGAACCTTCCCTGGACTTATACGGGTGTTCCAACGATATCTATTCCCTATGGACTATCTGGTAAACTGCCTTTTGGAATACAATTAGTCGGAAATTATTATGAGGATGAAACTTTATTCAAACTAATAGAAAAGGTCGTATAAGTGAATTTTTAATATCAAAATTCAGATCCTTTGCAAGGAAATTGAGAATAATAAACTTCCAAGAATTAGTTTTTTTTCTTGCCAATGAATTATAATCATTTTCTTTTTGCAATTGTTAATGTGTTAATTTATTAAATAGGGTACTAATGAATAATTATTCATTAGATTGATGTGCAAAAAAAAATAAGGAGTCTTTATGAAAGATCTTAACGGTAAAAATTTCGTTCTAGGTTTCCAGCACATGTTCGTAATGTTCGGTGCTACTGTTCTAGTACCATTAATTACAGGACTGGATGTTGGAGTAACACTTTTCGCAGCAGGTGTTGGTACGCTTTTATTCCATGTCCTCACAAAATTTCAGGTTCCTGTATTCTTGGGTTCTTCTTTTGCTTTTATACCTGGTATTATCGCTGTAGCAACAGCCGAAGGTGGGTCATTACCAGAAGCTTTAGGTGGAATTGTGATCGCTGGTCTATTGTATGTTGTGGTAGCTTTTATTTTTAGATTTATTGATGCAAGAATATTGCACAAGATCCTGCCGCCTTTTGTTACAGGTCCGATAATCATTCTTATCGGGTTGATATTGGCTCCCGTTGCCATCGCGAATGCCAACGGAACTTATGCGGCTGGTATTGTAGAAAAAATAGGAGTAAATGGTTGCTGGCTTGTTGCATTATTTACATTTGCAGTTGCTGTTTTCGTTAAAGTCTTCTTTGAAAAAACAGGAGCAAAATTATTATCAATGCTTCCGGTTCTTATTGCTCTCATTACCGGTTATGTATTTGCTATTATTTTGGGAATTGTAGATTTTACAGTAATAAAAGAAGCTGCCTGGTTCGGTCTGCCGAAATTCTCTCTTCCGGTATTTTCTTCACGTTCAATTTCGATAATTGTGCCAATTGCAATTGTTACAATTGTAGAGCACTTTGGCGATATTCTTGCTATTGGTAATGTGGTTGGAAAAGATTTTATCAAAAAACCCGGTATTCATAGAACTTTAATGGGTGACGGACTTGCCACATCTCTTTCCGCTCTTATCGGTGGTCCTGCAAATACAACTTACAGCGAGAATACCGGAGCTGTTGCTCTTACAGGTGTTTTTAATCCTATTATTATGAGAATTGCTGCTGTATGCGCTATCGTACTCTCTTTTGTACCTAAATTCACTTCAGTCATTTCTACTATTCCGGGTCCTGTTATTGGTGGAATTTCAATTCTACTTTTCGGTATGATCTCAGCTATCGGTATTAAGAATATGGTCGATCACAAGGTAGATTTCACTGATGCAAAAATACTTATGATCACTGCTGCCATGCTTGTTCTGGGATTAGGTGGAGCTAAATTCGTTTTTGGAGCATTCCAATTAGAAGGTTTAGGCCTGGCTGCTATAGTTGGTGTTCTTCTTAATCTGATTTTAAATTTCAATCATATTAAAGAGAAAAACGTAGATTAAAGCTATTTATTCATAAAGAAAAAAAACCATTTCCTTTTTGGGAAATGGTTTTTTTTTCTAATCTGGTGGGCCCAAGAGGAATCGAACCTCTGACCGTCCGGTTATGAGCCGGAAGCTCTACCAACTGAGCTATAGGCCCTGCTTATTAATTTTAAGACTGTAAAAACAAATTTACTCGTATTTGTGTCAAGAATTTCTTAGAGTGCGAATTACTTCACATTAAAATTCTCTATGAACTTCTCAAGGACATGACTCCTGGTCGGATGACGTAATTTACGCAAAGCTTTATCTTCGATCTGACGGATCCTCTCACGGGTAACACTAAAAATATTTCCAACCTCTTCCAGAGTTCGGTGATATCCATCATCAATTCCAAAACGCAACCTGATAACCCTTTCTTCGCGTGAAGTGAGTGTACGCAGAACATCATCAACCTGCTTCTTGAGAAGGGTTCTCTCAGCCATTCTCTCAGGAGAGATCGTAGATTTATCTTCAATGAAATCACCCAGCAAACTATCTTCATCTTCATGACCTATAGGATTATCTAATGAAACAGGTTCTTTAGTTATCGCCAGAATACTCTTGATCTTTTCAACCGGCAGATCAAGTTCGATTGCTATTTCTTCCGGATGTGGTTCTCTACCCAGTTTTTGCAGTAATTTTCTACTTGCTCTTTTAACTTTATTGATAGATTCGATCATATGAACCGGAATCCTGATTGTTCTAGCCTGATCTGCTATTGCCCGTGTTATTGCCTGCCTTATCCACCAGGTGGCATAAGTACTAAATTTGAAACCTTTACGATAATCATATTTTTCAACAGCTCGCATAAGTCCGGTATTACCTTCCTGAATAAGATCTAGAAAATCTAAACCTCGATTATTATAACGTTTGGCAATACTAACAACCAGACGAACATTTGCTTCGATCATATCGTTCTTAGATCTCTCTTTCATCTTTTCGCCACGTTCTATCTCATCCAGAAGATCAACCATCTCGTCAGCCGTCATTCGTGTTTCAAGTTCTACACGGCGTATCTTTCTTCTGGCATTTTTGATCTTGCGTAGTGTTTCAATAAATACATCCGGTTCTATTTTGGTTTCATCATGAACAAGTGCATAATCTTCTTCAGATTTATTAGCTTTTCTTCCGTAAGTACAAATTTCGTCTAAAGAATATTTTCTGATCTTAGATAGATGTGTAATACTTTTCTGGCTGTCTTTGATCCTGTCAACAAGGCTGCGTATCCGATAAACCATTCTTTTCAGAAGTTTTTCATTGTATTTTAAACTGCTGAATATCCCAATTAGATCAATTCTCTGTTTATCAATTACTTCCTGATCTAAAAGGCTATCATCTTCATCAATATCACTGCTGTCTATCATTTCACCGATTTTTTCAAATATCGCTTTAGTCTCTCTGATAACTTGTTCAAATTCATTCACAAGGTTTGCTTCCTGAGATTTATCCATCCATGTTCCATATTCGATCTTAAATATTTGATCGACCTTAACCCTTTTCTCACGATAGCGATGTAAAAAGTTTTCCATCTCACGAAGAGTACTACCACTTTTGAAAATGTTTTTATTAATATGCTGCTGTCCACTTTCGATCTTCTTGGCGATCCTTACTTCTCCTTCTCTATCCAGAAGTGGAACACGTCCCATCTCTCCCAGATACATTCTCACTGGATCATCATAGTATTTTCGATTCTTGAATTTTTTTGTAGCTCTTGTTTTCTTTAGGGAAATTTTCTTTTTTGTAACTTTCTTTTGAGTCTCATCTATGAGCTCAATTCCCTCTTCTACAAGATCAGAAATGATCTGTTCGATCTTATCAAGGAAGATCGGATTATTTGGTAAAACTAGATTGATCTGCTTAAAAGTAAGAAGATCATTATTTTTCCTACCGGTTTGAATTAGTTTTTTAATACACTCATTATAACTAAGCATTTAGTCTCCCTAGTACAAAGTTTTTCTAACCACTTTTTTATTTATTTTTAAAATCTCTTTTTTTATATCACTCTTTTTTGCAAATAAATCCATATTTGTAGGATCATTTAGAATCTCAGTATTTATAGTTTTCAAGTCTGTATGGAATTTTCTTGTTTGAAGCGCAATTATAGCTTCATCAATAGTTTGTACAGGAGTATCTGACATCGAAAGTTCTATGAGCATATTTCTTATATCTTCTTTTTCTATCTTGCTGATTAAAGCAGGAAAATTACTCATCTCTTCTATATGCTCCGATATTATTTTATAAATTTCTCTATACTTTTCAGTTAAAAAGTAACTCAAATCTATCTCTTGCGCAACTTTTTTATATAATGATTG
>JAQICU010000217.1 GCA_027858325.1 Candidatus Cloacimonadota bacterium | reverse complement strand
ATCTTTAAGTGCATGATAATCATTAGCAAGTTCCCTAATAAACAAGTTTTCATCTCCAGCAATTTTGCGAGCTTTTAAATAAATCTCAATAGCGGTTTCATATTGCCGGTATTGTTTAAAAACTTTCGCAACATTTCCATAATTAGTTATATTACCTCTTTGCTTATCTAAAAATTCATTACTAATTTTTTGTGCTTCATCAAATTCTGCTTTATGCAGCAGGATCATTAATTTAAGTTGGAAATGTAAATTTTCCGGCATTTTCTTTTGATGTGTATTCAGAAGTTTTTCTGCTTTCTCGATCTTTGATGTTTGAATTAGAATAAGGACTAATTCACGAATGTTACCCATATCATTCGGATCGTTCTTCTCGATAGTTTCATAAATACCAATTGCTTTCTCAAATTGCTTACGAGATCTGTAGGAACTTGCTCTCCGCTTGAGAATATCATTCTCATTAACATCAGCAAAAGCGTTCAAAGTGATTACCAACAGAATTATAAATATTAATTTTTTCATAATTAACTTACCCTCTCACACAGAGTAGTTCCGACAACTTTCGGAACATATCGAAGTGACATTCCAAGATATCTATTTATCCTCCAAAGCCTGCTCTGACCACTTTTCTCGACGATGACCTTCTTTTATGGAAATTAAAGTGAAGTAAATCGCTCCACCAATTAATACCAAAAAGAAATAAATTCCAATTGCCGGCACAATGAATGATTTTAATGATTCATAATAATTACTTCCTATCATTATTGCAGCCATCACAATTGCCAAAATCAAAATGAAATACAAATATCTATTCAAACGTAGATATCCTAATTTATCTATAAATGGTGTTTTAGGAAGAATGATTACATAATCCGTGCTGGCTTCTTTCCTGCCTATTTTAGAAAAAATGAATGAAACAATCGGTAAAAGGATTACCACTCCCCAACCTGCAAATAACAACGCACTAGCCGGATAGCCCTCGTAACCATGAGTAATCAATTTAATCGTTTCTGTAATTATCAAAGCAAAAATTATTATCGGAATGATCAGCTTTATTAAATAATTCCATAATTTGCTGATTCTAACTTCCGAATAATCATTGGCATATTCTCTTAGTTTATTGATTTTGGAAAACCAACCCAATACAACGCATTCAGCTAAAACAACAGCACACAACCCAAAGAATTCAATCCATTTATCAACAATATCCAACCAGTATAATCCAGCACCGGTTGTGAAGATCAAGCCAATTACAAAAGCGACAGCAGCTACTGTAATATTAGATCTTTTGATACTCCAATTAAATTTATCCCGCATAGAAGAAGAAATCGATTCCAACAGAGAAAAGGCAGAATCAATTGCTAATGTTAATAACATCAGGAAAAATATTATTCCGAAGAAACGAGCAAAAGGAAGATTGTTTATGATTGTGGGATAAGTGACAAAAGCTAGACCTGGACCACCCTTTAAAACGCTCTCCACAGCAACACCTTGCAATTTAGCATAATAACCAAGAGCACCGAAAACTGCAAATCCACCAATGAACGAGGTTGTGCAGTTACTCAAGGTTATAATAATTGAACTATTGATGATCTCAGCATCTTTCTTTAAAAAACTGGCATAAGCGATCATTATTCCAAAACCAATTGAAAGTGAATAAAAGATCTGACCATAAGCAGCGATCCAGACACTGGGATTTAAGAGTTGTTCGAAATGCGGGAAGAGATAATATTTAATTCCTCCCATAGAGCCGGGAAGCGTCATTCCTCTCACCACAAATACAACTAATAGTAACCAGGGCAAAAAAACAGTTACATAAACAACTTTGGAAACTGTTTTCACTCCTTTCCAAACTGCTCCAACGATTAATATCCAGCCAATAATTAGAGAAATTAATATCGGCAATTGAAATCCGCCAAGTTGATAAGGTCCATCTGTGAGACCAAGAAAATCTTTGAAGAAGAAAGTTCCAGTATCAGTTCCCCATGCCTGGGTGAAAGAAAATACTGAATATTTTAAACCCCATGCCATTACCACAGCATAGTAGCAGACGATAATAAAACCTACAAAAACAGCCCACCAGCCAACCCACTCGAATTTTTTGCCGATTTTTCGAAATGAAAGAGGTGTCGCTAATTTGAAACGATGCCCCAAACTAAGTTCCATTATCATTAAGGGTATACCAGCTGTGAGCATGGCAATGATGTAAGCTACCAGGAATGCTCCTCCACCATTTTCATAACATTTGAAAGGGAAACGCCAGATATTTCCCAAACCGATAGCTGAACCAATTGCCGCTAAAATGAACGCCTGACGACTACTCCAATTACCTCTTTGTCCCATGGGTATCTCCTTTAATTAATATTCAAAACCCTTTTGATCAGCAAGCTGATCTTCTCCCCTTACGAAGGGGAGCTTATTTGAATCCCTCTGAGCAACAAGTTAATTTTCATATTTTTCATTTAAAAGTCTAAGATATTCCCGAATCAACTCCTGATACTCTTGCGGAAGATCTTTATAATCCTCTTTCAGAAGAGCTTTCTTCCTCATTTTGTCAAACTTTAATTTGATCTCTTCCGGTAAGTCCCAATCATCGATCTCGCTTGTTTCTGCTTTTCTCTTTTTGGAAAACTCTCTTTTATGAATCGATCTCTGCGCATCAAGCAGCCTGGATAAAATTCGTTGCTGTTTATCCACCAGATCCTGATCCATTTTGCCTCGTTTAAGATCATGAGCAATAGATTCAAGATCTTCAATGATCTTATTCAAGGCTGAAGTCTGTTTTTGTGCTTCCGGGTTAGATTGAAGCATCCTCTTCAAATTCTCGGCAAGACGTTGTTCATCACTGCCGAGTTTCTGAGCCTGACTACGCATTTCACTGCTCATCTTTCCATTTTCCGATAGTTGCATCATCATCTGTTGGGTCATCATATTCATCATCATCTGCTGTTGACCCATTTGCTGCAAAGCTTGCATCATGCTCTGCATTCCTCCACTACCACCACCCTGCTGCATATTATTGCTTGACTGCATCAGATCATAAATCATCAGATTTATTCCTTTTTGAATATCCTGCAGGTAGGTTTTCACTTTAACTGTTTTTGCATCATTTACATATTGGAAAAGCTCTCGAAACGAAGTAAAAGTAAAATTGGCATCATACATGAATTTCGGTCCAATTGCGAGAATTATCATTGGAACTTGATAGAGTTCTTTTATTGTAAGATCAATACTTTCGAAGGTCGATATTTCATCAGGCAGGATTAAAAACGGATCATTAGAATATGTGCTGTAAATTTTTTCATGATATTGAGAAAAGATCAGCAATCTCTGTATTGTCTTTTCCAAGATCTCTGCTACATCCATCATCATACCCGATGACATCATCTGCTGCATACTCTCCAATTGCATTCTCATTTTCTTCATTTTTTTTGATGCCTGCTGTTGGGATTCCTGAGCTTCCTGCATTTTCCCTTTTTGCAAGTTGTCTACACTCTCTTCAAGATCGGATGAAAGACTGTACTGCTCCATCATCTCCTGCATTTTTTCCATCTCTTCCAAAATCTCTGAATCTTTTTTTTCATCCATCATCTCAGAAGCTTCTTTCATCTGCTCCGTCAAATTATCTAATTTTTCCGAGATCTGCTTTTGCTGCTCTGCCAGTTTTTCATTTGATTCGCTATTCTCTTCGGTTTTTTTATTCAATTCATTCTGCATTTCTTCCATTTCTTCAGCGATTTCAAGTGCTTTTTGTATGGATTGTTCTTTTTTAATATCTTCAAGTAATTTTAAAGTCTGTTCCAATTTTTCAGAAAAATCTTCCATTGAAAATTTGAAATCCTTCATTGATTTTTTCAATTCTTCTGGATCGATATTCTCCAATCTCTCTTGCATTTTCTTCAATGCTTCTTGTAATTCATCATTTGATATTTCTTCCATTAATTCCTGGATCTTCTTCATTTTCTCCAAAGTCTCTGAAGATAAAGCATTGTTATTTTCAAATTTCTTCATCAACTCGTTGAAATCATCGGCAACCTTTTCCACATCTTCATTCAGATCACTTTGCTTATTCAGCAATTTTTCAATTTCTTTTTTATCTTCCCAGCTGATCTC
>JAQICU010000203.1 GCA_027858325.1 Candidatus Cloacimonadota bacterium | reverse complement strand
TAAAAAAATCAAAATATCAAAAAGCTATATTCCCTCCAATAATTATCTGTTCTCCGTCACTCTGCCTGCCAAGCCATAGTTTACAACGACGGCTGGAGAGACTCGTCCTGTCTTTCCCTCCAAGAATCTGGAGTATTATAGACTCTTCGTCGATCGAGTTTGGAGAATTCCTCAGAGAGACAATAATACTACGGCTGATCGGTCTCTTCAAATCTGCGCTGCTTATCTTTGATAACCGCTCTCATCTCTTCCAGATTTTCATCCTGAAAATAGAGGGCAAGTTTAAATTGCAGTTCCTGGCGATTGCAATTAAAAAATGTTACCATTTTTTCAATATATTGTTCAATAAAAACATCTTTCATTGTTTTATCTTTATTCTTTTTATGCTCGCGGATCTCTTTGATCTCTTCCCGCAGTTCAGTAGTTGGAAGCTCCTGTGCCTTCTTGATCCAATCCTCTTTCTCACTGAACTCAGCCTGCTTCACCAGCGGCTTTATCATATTGAGTTTATCTAATCCAATCTCCTTGGCAGATTGTTCATCCACCTCAAGCTCACGAATAAAAAGATCGAAGTTACCAATTATTTTAGCAGCAAAACTGCCGCTCATGTTAAATTCATTTTCCACAAATTCCTTAAAAGTCTTATAACCCTTAAACTTATATAATTTTGTCTTTCGAATATCAGAAAGAAGCTGTCCCAATTGGACAAAATTCTCTTCCATATTCTGTTTTAAATTTGTAACTGCTGCCATTTTCTCATCGGGTGTCATCTCAAAATTTGAACGTTCAAAACTCATTTTTCCTCTTTATTTTATGGGATTATAGATATTTTCCACTGCTGGGAATTTTCCATCTTTCACTTCTTTAGTGAACTTCTTTATTATGTCAGGAATATCTTTGTTTAGTTGAGCATAACTTTTCACAAATTTAGGTTTGAGATCTGCCATACCCAGAATATCATGATAGACCAGAACCTGACCATCGGTGAATCTACCGGCTCCAATGCCAATAGTAGGAATAGAAAGTTCTACACTGATCTTCCGGCCCAGTTCTTCCGGGATACCTTCCAGCACCAGCATGAATGCTCCCGCCTTTTCTATCTCTTTTGCCTGGGTAAGTATCTCGATAGACCCTGCCTCTTTTTTGCCCTGCACCTTATATCCACCCAATAGATGGATAGACTGGGGAGTAAGTCCCAGGTGAGCCACGACCGGTATCTCGCAATCTACAATGGCTCGAATCGCTTCCAGACGACTCGGTTTGCCGCCTTCCAGTTTGACAGCATTTGCCCCGCCTTCGGTAATGAGCAGTGCAGCATTTTCTTTGGTTTCTTCTATACTAAGATGATAACTCATGAAGGGCATATCTGCCACAATAAATGTGTCATCAGCACCGCGCCTGGCAGCTTTAGTATGATGAATAATATCTTTCAATGTAACTTTGAGCGTATCCTCATAACCCAGGATAACCATGCCCAAACTGTCACCGACCAGAAGAATATCAACATCTGCTGACTGAACATATTTTCCGGATGGGTAGTCATAGGCTGTAACCATCACGATCTTCTGACCATCTTTTTTCATCTTCTTAAAGGTTTTCACATTCTTCATAAATGTCCTCTTATTTGACACACTCTGTCTTTGAAATCTCACAGCATCCTTCGACTCCGCTCCAACCTTTTCACCCTTCGTAGTAACACTACTACGGAGAACGGGCGCACAGCTTCGGCTTGGCTGGCAGGATGACACAGAGCTTGTGAAATTATAATTTCTCTGATTTTCTCAGAGACTCTACTTGCCCTAGTGGAATTGTGCTTCGCACACCTTTCTCACAGGATTCCAAAGGCTTGCTTTTCCCTCGAAGAATCCGGAGTATTGCTGACTCTTCGTCGATCGAGTTTGAGAATTCCTCAGAGAGACAATAACACTCCGTCTTTCTGAGAAGCTCTTCATGCTTTTCCCTCGAAGAATCTCGAATGTTGCTGACTCTTCCGTCTTCGCTCTGGATATGGAGCTACGCCGGACATAGTCGTCGAATGCCTTTGTAATCACGAACGCTTTCGGGACTCAGAGAGACAATCATTTCAGATATCTGTCCCGTTCACTGTAGATACAGCCGCAATATTGCTGACGGTACATCTTCCGCTCTTTGGAGATCTTGATCCCCTCTTTCCAATACTCTCTGAAATCGTGATAATAGAATGTAATACCATATTCTTTCGCCAGTGATTCTCCGATCTCTTTGATCAGATCGTGTTTTTGGAATTTGCTGTAAAGCAGGGTTGTCGTAAAAGCATCAAAGTTCCCCCTTTTTGCAATTATAGCTGTATATTTCAACCGGTCGTAATAACATACGCGGCAGCGTTCCTCTTCCCGGAAGGCTGTTTTACGCAGAAATTTTTCTAATTCGTATTCATCTTTTACAATAAGCGGAATATCTTCTTTTTTAGCAAATTCCTGCAGAGTATCGAGGCGTTTTTTGTATTCCGTGAAGGGATGTATATTGTGATTATACCAGAATCCCTGGATCTCATGATCATCTTTTTTTAAATGAAAATAAGGCGCTGCGAAACACGGCGCACAACATATATGAACAAGTAATCTCATGTTGTATTACTTATCAAAATTCCTTTAACAGATTGGAAGCGATCACACCACGTTGAACTTGATTTGTTCCTTCATAGATCTGAGTAATTTTTGCATCACGCATCATTTTTTCTACCGGATATTCTTTCATATAGCCGTATCCACCCAATATCTGAACTGCATCGGTTGTAACTTTCATAGCTACATCTGAGGCAAAAACCTTACACATGGCAGATTCTTTGGCATATTTTTTAGCTCCGGAATCGATCATACGTGCAGTTGCCATGACCAGAGCTCGAGCCGCTTCGATCTGAGTTGCCATATCGGCCAGCATGAACTGCACACCCTGGAAAGCTGAGATCGGTTTCCCGAACTGGATCCGCTGTTTGGAATATTTGGCAGCTTCTTCGTAAGCACCCTGAGCAATTCCTACAGCCTGGGCTGCTACCATGGGTCGTGATTTATCAAGTGTTTTCATGGCGACCATAAAACCGGTTCCTTCCCGACCTACCAGGTTTTCTACCGGCACCCGGCAATTATCAAAGATCAATTCTCTGGTGGTTGAACCTCTGATCCCCATTTTATCTTCTTTCTTACCAAAGGAGAAACCTTCGGTTCCTTTTTCTACAATTAAACAGGAAGCTCCACGTGCTCCTTTTGATTTATCGGTCAGAACAAAAACGGTGTAGAGATCAGCTTCTCCACCATTGGTGATCCACTGTTTTGTGCCATTAAGAATATAATGATCACCATCTTTAACGGCAGTAGTCTCCATACCGCCGGCATCAGAGCCGGCATTTGCTTCGGTTAAGGCAAAAGCCGCCAGGATCTCTCCATTAGCTATTTTAGGAAGATATTTCTGTTTCTGTTCTTCGCTACCGGAGATGAGAATTGGATACATTCCCAAACCTGAGCCACCCAGAGAAAGACCGATACCGCCGCAGACCCGGCTGAGCTCTTCTGTGATGATGGCAATATCCACTACTTTACCACTGATCCCGTCATATTCTTCCGGTATCAGTACAGCAAAAAGGTCAGTCTGTTTAAATACTTCTACGATCTCCCAGGGAAATTCGTTCTCTTCATCATATTTTGCTCTTACAGGTTTGATCTTCTCTTCTGCCACCTTGCGAGCTATCTCTTTTATCTCTAGTTGCTCTTCAGTCAGGAAATAATCCATCCTTCCTCCATTATTTAAGTTTTACTACTTCATTTCTTTATAATTCTCGTCAAGCAAAACTACTAATAGCTTGCTAACACAACTGTTAAATGAACTCAGCTCATTTTTTTTATCACTCCTATTAAGTCAAATTATTATTAGCCATTCACTTACTTATTAATATCTTGACGACTTAATATTGTTTACTGATTTTGAATATTAAATTAAAAAAGGAGTACGTGTATTATGAAAAAATTAATACTTTTAATGTTTGTAGTTTTATTATCTTATCAGATGATCATGGCTGAGGAAGCTATAGAACAGATAGCAAAAGATATCATCAATGCTTATAAAGTTTCCGATGTGGATCTATTAAAGAGACATGCCAGCGGCATTCTGGTGCCTGCAATTAATGACAATTTCTTCCAAGATAAACAGGCAAAAGAAATTGCGGTTATGACAAATGATTGGGATGGAACGATCAAAGAGATTCGCTACTCTTCAGCAAATATTATGAATAAGACCATTATCAGTGCAATTATATATTTTAATAAGTGTACTGACAAAGAACAAATATGTGTTGTTATGCTTAGTAGCCTGGATAATTCTGACTGGAAAGCTTTAGGCATGGGTATTACTACTATGGAGAAAGAAGAATTTGAGAAAAATTCTCTGGATTTACAAAGTGTAAAGACAGTCATCAAACCGGTCGATCACAAGGGATATACAATTGAAATGGCTTCTAGTGAAATAGTAAAAGACCCCTCCACAGCCAAGCTGCAGGAACTTCTAACTACTCTCGATGATAATAATTTCTTTATCACCCTTTCTGATAATGAAGGATTTCTGCAGGCAGCTTATTCAGAAGATGGATTCTCAGTGGAATATAGAGGAAAGGATGGTTATTTCGGTGCAACTGAACTTCTTTCGCAAGAAGAAACATCCGAGTTATTTGTAAACTATATTGATGGAGTTAATAATTGGCAAGACTCAGTCAACTGGGAAAGTCTGGAATAAAACTTTAGTTAAATCGCTTTAAGCTCCTATCTAATTTCTGATGGGAGTTTTTTTACATTAAGCTATACGGATCGA
>JAQICU010000159.1 GCA_027858325.1 Candidatus Cloacimonadota bacterium | reverse complement strand
TCAAAGAATAATGATGCTAGAAGTGCTGTAGCTTTTCTGGCATTATTTACAATTATCTGAGGAATATCAATATCGAGTTCTCTTTCGACGATTAAAAGTTTTGCACCATTATCAACAGCAGTTTGAGCAAAATCATGTCCATCATTGACACAGCCAATAATACAAACAAAAACCTGTCCAACTGTGATATTTCTAGTATCAGTTTTAATACCGGAATATTTAACTAACGGATCAATATTTATATGCTCAATTAGAAGTTCATGTTTCAGTAAAATTGTCGTGATCTCAGCTATTGAGATTATTTTGCTGTTATGGTACATACATCTCCAAATTTAATATTAGAACCAGGTTTGATTGACTGGGCAGAGATGATCCCGTTTCCACGGATCACCAGCTTTATACTGTTCCTATTTGATATGGCAATTGCCTTTCTCAAGCTCAAACCGATAAGGCTTGGCATTGCATAATCATCAACATTCAATTGCTCAGTATTCTGTATGTTGTCAAGATTAAGAACAATCTTCTCGTTTTTATCAAATGATGTATTTGGTTTGGGGTATTGATCTATTATTTTCCCATCCGGATTTTTACCGGATACAACAAAATTAATACCTGCTTTTTGTAATATTTTAGTTGCTTTTTCTAATTGTAGACCTGTTACATTCGGAGCAATGATAATCTTTTTATTATCTTCTTTTACGTTTGCCATAATGTTTGTATCAGGAAGATTCACAATCTTTTTTACAATATTTTTAAAGGTTGGAACAGCAGAAAGTGACGCATAATAAGAATATGATTTGTAATCAGCTTCATCGTATATTATTACCATGACGTATTGAGGATTTTTTACCGGAAAGAAACCAGCAAAAACTGAAGTGTACTTCTCTTTTTCGTATCCTATTTTTCCACTGGTCGCTTTTTCTGAAGTACCGGTTTTCCCGGCTATTGTAAGATGTTCCAACTTTGTTTGGGTAGCTGTTCCATAATCAACTACACCCTTTAAGAAAACTTTTAACGTATCGAGAGATCTCTTATCGGAAATTGTACGCATAACATTTGGTTTAAAAGAAGAAATTGTTTTATTATCCTTGTTCCTAATCTCTTTTATAAGATGCGGCTGCATTACCTTTCCACCATTGGCTAGCGAACAATAAGCATTTGCAAGCTGTAATGCAGTTACGGAAATTTCCTGACCAAACGAGATCGAGTGAAGTGAGAAGCCTTGCCAATCTCTAAGTTTCCTGAATAATCCTGAAGCTTCACCGGAAATATTTGAGCCTGTTTTATGACCGAACCCCATTGCGATCATACGCTCATAAAGCACTTTACTTCCAATTTCCTCAACTATCCTGCTAATCCCAACATTGCTTGAATAGGCGATAATGTCCTTAAAACTGAGAGTTTTATATTTATGCTCATCTTTAATATACCGTTCTTCCGATTCATATTCGAGATGATAATCTCTACAATCGATTATATCCGATGGTTTAAAAATATCTTTTTCTAAAGCGAGAAGAGCTGTAATTGGTTTTAAAGTAGATCCCGGCTCGAACATGAAAGAAGCAGCAATATTAGTAACAGAACGAAGTTCTTTTGCAGATTTACTTTCATGCTTTTCATTCAGACCAACCATGGCAAGTATTTCACCTGTATTCGGATCCATAGCGATACCGATTGCATTCTTTGCTTTATATTCCTTAAGCCCGATTATCAAATTCTCTTCAACTATTTCCTGAATATTCTTATCTATTGTGAGATGAATTGATTTGCCGGGTTGAGCAGCTTTTTCCTTGAGAAATAATAGAGGTATCATTCGATTGTTTGCATCGTAAATTGTTTCTCGCCAGCCAATTTCTCCGCAGAGCTGTTCATTATAAGTTGCCTCAATACCATTTTTTCCATAAGTAGTATAGATCGATTTTCCCGAATTTCCCTGCTTCTTATCATCAATCATTCCTAAGAAATTCGCACCAAGTTTATCATGCGGGTATGAACGCTTAATATTGCAGAATGACACGACGAGCCCTTTAATATTTTCTTTAGTAAATTCCTGTTTGATAAGATGAAGCTGATTTTCAGAAACATCAGTTGTAAGGTAAACACTTGAATATTGAGGTTTTTTCATTAACCGTTTTAGCAGTAAATTTTTATCTGCTTTGTTATTCTTGGATATTATACCAGCAATTTTTTTAAATACTTCGCTGGAGCTTATTTGTGATCCCCTCTTGCAATCATCAATTATTGCGCTTCTATCCACATCGATCTGATAGTATTTCACAGAACTTACCAGAAGTTCACCATCACGATCATAAATGTTTCCCCGGTTTGGGATCAATATCTCTTTAGAAGGATTTTGCCGGATCTGTACAATTGCTTTTAAATGATGAGCATCTAATATTTGAATAGAAAAAAGATAACCGATCCAGATAAGGATAAGCAAAATGTTGAAAATTATGAAAAACTTTATTCTGGTATTCATAAAAAAAGCTCATTCGGTTGAATGAGCAATAAGATTATCGGGTGAGTGCTTCAGCCGAGGGGACAATGTAGTCAATTAGACGGAAAGTCTCTTTCTTGTTGTCGAATTTGATATTATGTACGCTCTCATTATCTGTTGGGAAGAACATATCCAGATTTTGAGAAGCAAGTCTTTGAATTCTGTCGCGGGAACTTAGCTTACTGTTTAAAGTTATCAAATTCAAATTATTTACCCTTTGGGCTTGATAGAGTTCTTTTGCGTCATCAAGTTTGCGTCCGTAAACTATAATATTGTGTTTATTACTGAAATGGCAAAATATAGCGACAATAAATAAAAAAGCAATAACAATAATTTTCCAGTTCATGAAACCTCCCTCTTTTGGGCTATTCTTAATTTTGCGCTTCTGGCGCGCGGGTTATTTTCTTTCTCCTGTTCGGTTGGAACGATAGGTTTTCTTGATAATATTTCTAATGTTGAGATCTTTTCACAAACACATAATGGGAATTCAGGCGGACAGATACACGATTTCTCTTCATATTTAAATAAATTCTTAACAATTCTGTCTTCCAGGCTATGATAAGAAATAACGGCAACTCTGCCGCCGGGATTCAAAATTTTAACTGAATCATTCAAAGCTGTTTGCAGAACATCCATCTCTTTATTGATGTAAATCCGTAAAGCTTGGAAGATCCTCGCTTTAGCTTTAATGCTTTTATGGGAAATCAGGCAATCCTCGATAATCTGTGATAACTGCAGAGTTGTTTTGATCTCTTTCTTATCTCTTTCCAGAATGATATTACGGGCAATTCTGGCAGCTTCTTTCTCTTCGCCATATTCACGGAATATTTTGGTTAATTTTTCAAATGAGTAAGTATTCACAACATCAGCAGCTGTAAGTTCTGATTCTTTATCCATGCGCATATTCAGTTTTCCGTTGCCGCTGAAACTAAAGCCGCGCGCTGCCTCGTTTATCTGATGGGAGGAAACACCTAGATCAAAAAGTATACCATCCACTTTTTTTACTCTTTCCAGGGCAAGCCCTGTTCTGAGGTTGGCAAAATTATCCTGGATCATAACGAAGCGCTCAGGATACTTTTCTGTTAGAACTTTACTTTGTTCAATTGAATCGGGATCCTGGTCAAAAGCGAATAATTTAAGATCTTTTCCACTTTCCAATATTTTTGCGGAATGTCCGCCACCTCCGAAGGTTGCATCTACATAGATCTTTCCATCCTGCAGATCAAGTGCTTCGAGGCATTCACTCAATAATACGGGAACGTGGTATTCGTTCATTATTGATAATCCATAGAATTAAATAATTTCTTGTGTTCTTCCAGATGTTTCTGACAGAACTGTTCGTAATTCTCCGGACTCCAGACAGAAATATAGTTCCCCGATCCTTTGATGACAACTTTATCTTTAATATTAGCGATCTCTAAAAGTTCAGTGCCGATCTTAATTCTGCCGTTCTGCTCCATTTTCTGCTCGGAAGAGGCAAAAGTGCGTAAGTTGGAAAGGAGTTGTTTATCACGGTCGGTGCCAATTTTCAATTTTTCGATCTTTTCATCCCAGTTATCCATGGGATAAATGGCAATATTGCCATTTGGACCCAGTGTGATCACTACAGTCTGCTTGATCCGTGGATTGAATTTCTTTTTGAAAACGGCAGGAATAGTGATCCATTTAAGTTTATTAACCGAATTCTGAAACGTACCTAAGAATTCACCCGACATCACACCCTCCTTATTGTTGAGAATAAAATTCTGCAAAATATAAAATATTTGTCTTTCTGAGGATGATCTTACGAAGGCATTCGACGAAGAATCCACCACGCGGACAAGTCCCATTATAAGCGGAGATCCTTCCTGAGAATAACGCCTGCCCCATTGTTTAACTAGGGTCTAAGATTCGTCAGGCTGACAAAACACTCTATTATACAAAACCAGTTTTGAGAATAAATGAGAATCTTTGAGAATTTCTGGGTCAAACGTGAGATATTTCCGGGAAGAGTCAAGTTTTTTTTGAGTGTTTATGAG
>JAQICU010000154.1 GCA_027858325.1 Candidatus Cloacimonadota bacterium | reverse complement strand
GACCACACGATAATGATTGTAGAGATAATTATCAGATTTCGTTTGAAATTTTTATTTAATTCAAAAAGAAGAATATTCACAAGTAAGATCAGCAAGGAAAGAAGTGACATCCCGCCAATTTCTGCAGGTTGGATGAATGGTAGATAATCTGCCAATGAATATCCCAGATTGAACCAGGGGAAACTGAATTCTCCAAAATTCTGTAAGAACTCAAAACTTATCCAGATCATGATAAATCCGAGATAATCAAATTTTGGAATATGCTGTTTTACAAAATAATAAAGCTGGAATACAATATAGAAATAGACGGCAAATAAGAAAAATATTCCCAGATAACCGGGAAGGGTAACCAAAGATATCCAATGCAGACAAACCAGAGTATAAGCAGAACTAAAAACCGCTGCTGCTAAAAATACTTCTTTCTTTTTTCGTTGTTCCTTGAAGAAATAAAATAATGGGATAAAGGCAATAAACACTAAAAATCCGAGATGAATCGGAAGCCTGCTTAATCCGAGTATTGTACCAGCTAACGCCGGAAATAAATAAATTTGAAAGTTTATTTTTGTTTTTAATAAAGACAATTTATTTCTCTATTGGTTCTGAATAAGTAAGTTTTCCAATCCATATTTCGTTATCAGAAAGCAGGATCACATTATCTTCTATTGAAAAGTCATTCCATTTATTTGTAGAAATCGCAAATTTATTTTCACTTTTGGGATGATAAATGAAATAGTTTTTCAAAATGCAATATTGTTGTTTTTCAATTTGGATATTACCACTAATTTCATTTTGAAATCTTCCTAAAATTCCAAAAATTATCGTAGAATTTTTCTGTTCATCGTAAACTGTGATTTCATTTTTTCCTAAACTAATTTTACATGGATCATTAAGTTGGAATTTCCCAAAAGCAAACCAATCAGATTTGTCGAAAGAACGGGTTATTATGATCTCTTTTGTTGCTTTTTCAAATATGTAATAAGTTTCATCAACACCAACAGCAAAGAGAGCCGGTTCAATAAAATCGGTTAAATTGAATTCTGTGATTAACTTCCCATTAATATCAAACTTTTTGATCTTTTTTTGGAAGCTGTCCAGTGCCAGAAGATTATCATCAGGGGAGAGGGTGATATCTGCAAGTTTATTAAAACTCGAAGAGGAAAAACCAAGTCCACCGATGGTATTGATCTTCTTTCCATTCCTATAAATATGGATTACATCTGTTTCTTTTTCTAAAACAAATGCAGTTTTATTTATTGAAGAATAAAGGCATTTTCTGGGAATAAAATCAGTTTGGATCCTTTGGAATACATTTATTCCCATTGGGATTTTGTTGGTTTGCATTTCAATTATTGAGCAACCACCAAATAACAGGAGAAGAAAGATCGAAAGCGTAAAACTGTATTTTTTTTTCATGATCAAGAATCCCATTGATCTTGTCCGGCAATTCGGAGATCTTTCAATTTCCCTTGTATTGATGTTCTTCCCTGCCATGTATTGAATTCCAATGAGTAAGCTATATCAACATAAGAACCTTTCTTTAGGAATGGTAGATAATCTCCCAAGTTAAACCCGATAAGATCGAGTTCACATCCATCCTTCATAACTTTTAATTTGAGATGATTCTTCCCGACATTATAGGGAAATCCGATTATCATAACTTGCTCGGTAAAGAAAGTAGGACGCATATTTCCGGGACCAAAAGGAGCAAATTTTTCTAACCACTCAAGCAGATTATCATTAATCTCGAATAATTCCAGTTTTGTATCAATATTCAGTGGTGGAATAAATTGGTCTTCCGTTACATGCTCGTTCATGTATTTTTTTAATTTATTCTCCAGTAGATCAACATATTCAACAAGTATCTGAAGACCGGCTGCATATTTATGACCACCGAAAGTTTCCAGGTATTCTTCTACAGAGACAAGTGCGTCAAAAAGATTAAATCCTGTAATACTTCTGCCGGAACCACTTCCGACACCTTCTTTGAATGTTATCATAATTGATGGACGGTAATATTTTTCTACAAGTTTGGACGCCACTATCCCGATAACTCCGGGGTGCCAACCATCAGAAGAAACAACGATAATCGGAGTATCATCCATATTTTTATATTTCTTTTCGATAATATCACACGCTTCCTGGAATGTGCGTTGATCTATTTGTTGCCTTAAGGAATTTTCTCTTTCAATGATCTGAGCCAGTTCTTCACTTTCTTCCTCATCAACTGAGACCATAAGTTCAACCGCTCGCATTGCACTTCCCATTCTACCTGCAGCATTTATTCGCGGTGCAATTCCAAACACGATATCAGATGAATTAAGCTCTTTTTGGGAAAGTCCGGCAAGTTTGATGAGGGCATTTAATCCGATGTTGTGTTTCTTGACCAGTCTATCTAAACCGATGCTGGCAATAATTCTATTCTCACCTGTAAGGGGTACAATATCAGCAATAGTTCCCAGAGCGACAAGATCTAAATATTTATCAATGAGTTCATTTGTGTCTATCTCTAATTGGGAATATACCGCAACCAGAAGTTTATAGGCAACACCAACACCTGCAAGCATATCGTAAGGATATTCGCAATCTTTCATTTTAGGATTTATGATCGCAAATGCATTAGGTAATTCCTCTTTTGGATTATGGTGATCTGTAACGATAATATCCATTCCCAGATCATTTATTTGCTCAATTTCCTCAATTGCATTGATTCCGCAATCTACACTTATTATTAATTCTGTTCCATTTTCTTTAAGAATATCAACTCCGCTAAGAGATAATCCATAACCATCAATCATTCTATGCGGAATATAATAATCAATATTAGCGCCGATCTTTTTGAGTCCGAGATATAATAAGGCAGAAGATGTAGTGCCATCTACATCGTAATCACCATAGATCGTGATGAGTTCCTTTTTCTCGATAGCTAAGATGATCCGTTTAGTTGCTTTTTTCATATCTTTGTAAAAGAACGGGTCGTGCATATTATTTAAATCGGGATGGAAAAACTCTTCAATGTCGTCAATTCCTGTAATTTCTTTTCTGATCAACATTTCTGCGATCATTTCGGGGCATTTTATTGTTTCAACAATATGTTCTTTTTGTAGCTGCTGTTCCTCAGATAGAGGTTCAAATATTTTCCACCTTTTTTGCATATATCATTCCTTTATTTAAAAAATAAGCGTCAAAGAAGATATTAAGCCGAATTCTGTGAATTGCCTAACAAGCAATCCAGTGTCTATTTCTCTAAACCGGATATTACTATACCCAATTGGGTTCATTACTGACCGGTTTTAGCTGCCTACCCGAGAATTTAACAAGCCGGACCGACTCTCATTCTCCTATTTGGCATTGCACCGGATAAGGCTTTCCTAGCTTCTCGATTCACACCAAGAACTGGTAGTCTCTTACACCACCATTTCACCTTTTCCAGATATCATATGATATCTGGTAGTTTATTTCTGTGGAGCTAGCTTTCTGTTACCAGAACTTCCCGTTAAGAAGTATCCTGCCCTTTGGTGTTCGGACTTTCCTCCCCGCACTTACTTTGGAAAACTTGAGCAAGAAGCATCCAAGGTAGGTGCGGGGCAGACACTTTATCTTCTTTGACTACACTAAATAAATTATAATTGAATTACAAGAATCCTTCCGCAACTTTCGCAATAAATCACAGAATTACCTTCTTTTATGTCAATAACAACTTGAGGCCGAATAGAATAACCGCAACCACTACAAGCATTATTATCGTTAAAAACAACTGCTTTACGATTTTTATTTTTTATTAAAGTAGCATATCTACGGATAAGTTCTCTAGGAAGATCCTTTGCTAGGACATTTCTTTTACTCTTCAGATCTTTTATATCCTTTTGCACTTCCTGAATTTCTTTTTCAAGCTTTTCTTCATTAGCTTTGAGATCCTCTGAAGCCTTTAATTGTGCTTTTTTCTCTTCTTTCAAGCGTTCTTTAAGTTCAGCTTCAGCTTCCATTAACCTTATCAACTCATCATCAATTTCCGAGTTATTTTTTTCTAAATGATTTATCTCGCTGTTAAGTGCTTTATATTCTTTGTTAGTCTCAATAGTAAGAAGCTGATTTTTATATTTTGCAATTTTGGTGTTATTGTCAGCAATATCAAGTTCTTTAAGTTTTTGATCTTTCAAGTTTTCATCAAAATCACTTTTTGTAGCAGCCACAGTTTCATCTGCATCTTTTAGAGATTGCTTTAAACTATTCAATTGCTGAGGTAATTTTTTAGTAAGAATATTCTTCTCACCAATGATCGTATCTAGTTTTTGCATTTGAATTAATATCTCTAATTGCTTCTTCATTTTCACTCCCTAAATCTTTTAAAAACAAAAAAAGCATTTACCGGTTGGTAAATGCTTTTATCATTTATACTAATAATCTTTTTTATCTATAATTTTAATCCACAGATACTTCACTTTTTCTATACCCACTAATTATTTTTATTAACAAAAGATATTTGATGTTATATTCTGTCAACTTCATTTATCTCCAAGCCTGAATCATTTAGTGAAATTTTAATGTTATTCTTTTCCTCGGAAATCTCTAGAGTATCTTTTAATATCCTTATCCTTGAATTTGGATAAGCAGTTTTCTTAATGATAATCTGCAAAGAATTGTTATTATGAGATTTATCTATTTAATTATTATATTCACAATGTAATTCTTTCAAATTACCAACAAGTGATGAGATTAATGTTTCATCCACTTCCGAAACATTTCTTGCCTGAGTAAGTTTGTTTCCGGTGAGACGTATCTGTTCTTTTAAAAAGGGTGCAATTGCAATTTCCACTTCCGTAAGAATTCCAAGAGGGCTCCCAATAGAAAAAACATCTAAGCGTTCACCACTTTGGATAACACCTCCGGAAATTGAACTGTTATTCCCTGCTTCAATTGCCCTATTTGCATAGATCAAACAATTCCGAGCATTTTTGTTAACTGTAATTTTTCCGGAAGCAACGATTTTGGAATTTTCTGTATAATCAAGTATAACATCACCATGAACAATAATTCCATCAGTCATGCAATTTCTGATATTACCTTTGACCCAAAGATCACCAAAAACTTCCAAACTGGAATTTGAAATAACTCCATCAATTGTCATATTTCCATAGATCGTTTTAACAACATCGTGAATATCCTGTGATATGAAGTTGGTTTTTACACATATTTTATTTTCATGATCTAAATATGGATATCCTGCATCAGATGATAATATCTGGTTTGTTTCTGCTGAGTAGTAAACATTATTTCCTAATATATCTTCCACGTTAACCTGAGATTCACTTTCCGAAGAAATTTCTTTACCAAAAATATCAATTCCGTCTGCTTCTGTCTTTTCAACAGAAATGTCTGCAAGAGGTTGATCTTTCTCAACTTTCTCAAATTGAGCTAAAGCGTCCATTTCATACTGCTTATCAATATCTATGCACGCTTCGTGGTTAAATTTATATGATATCCCCGGCTCAGAAGTTTGCCCAGAAGCCAGGGCAATTAAAAATGGTTTACCTAATTCTTTAGTTAGCTCATGTTTATTATTATATTCAATTGCATCTTCCAGCCCATTCTTTATTCCAACAGAGGAAAGAAGAGAAGATATTTCCTTCTCATCTATCATAATACCATTGTCTTCTATTGTGAGATATGCGGAAAGGTCATCTTTTGAAATTGTCAAATGAAGCGTTTTATCAGCATTTGTATAAATTTTTCCTTCAATAATATCATTCTTTAAGCCTACATAAGCAAAAACATAAATAAGCTTTCGTATTTTGCGTCAACTTTTTTCTTGTGTAATTGATTGATTGACATATAATTCGAGGAATATATCTATGCTTCATACTTCAACAATAGGAGAGTGTAAAATGTATTCTACTGCAGTTTTGGGTTGTGCATGGGGAGATGAAGCAAAAGCAAAGATCGTAGATGTTCTGGCGAAAGATGCAGACTATATTGTCCGCTTTCAAGGTGGGAATAACGCTGGTCATACCATTAAATTAAAAGACAAAAAATATGTATTTCATCTTGTTCCTTCCGGTATATTGTATCCGGAAAAAACATGCTTGATCGGAAGTGGTGTTGTTATTGATCCATTTCAATTATTATCTGAGATGGATGAATTAAGATCACAAGGAATTTCATTTGGGAATAGATTTTTCATCGACCCAAGAGCTCAAATCGTACTCCCCTTACACAGGGAACTAGATGGAAAAGCAGAAACGAACAGTATTCAGACAAAAATAGGAACAACTAAACGCGGGATTGGACCATGCTATTCAGACGCTATTGCACGTTATGGAATTCGCTTTGGTGATCTATTCGATAATGAATATTTAAAAAAACGCTTAGAAAATATAATAAGATTTCATAACTACCCAACTTCCCAGATCGATACTATCCTAAATGATCTGAATCCGATCATTAATAAACTGAGACCATTTTTGAAACAGATACCATATTTATTAAATACTATTATAGATAAAAATATACTTTTTGAAGGAGCTCAAGGAACGTTACTCGACATAACATTCGGCACATATCCTTTTGTTACTTCTTCTCATACTATTTCCGGTGGAATAGCTATTGGAGCAGGATTTGGTAAAAATGTTGATCGTGTTGTTGGTGTTTTTAAAAGTTATTATACCCGAGTAGGCGAAGGTCCTTTTCCAACAGAATTGCACGATGAAGTTGGAAACAAGATCAGAATTCAGGGGAATGAGTTTGGTTCTACAACAGGTCGTCCGCGTCGCTGTGGGTGGTTTGATGCTGTAGCAGCTAAATACGCAGCCATGTTAAATGGGATTGATGAAATTGCTTTTACGCTTTTAGATGTATTCTCAGGTTTTGATACAATAAAGATATGTGCCGGTTACAAGATCGGAGACACTGTAACCACCGAATTCCCTCATTCTTCAAAAGTTCTCGAACAAGTAATTCCTGAGTACATTGAACTTCCAGGATGGGATGCCGATATCACGAGAATTACCGAGTATGATATGCTTCCGAAAAACGCTCTGGAATATATTGCCAAGGTAGAGAAGCTCATCGGCATTAGAGTAACGATAGTTTCAGTGGGACCTGAAAGGGAACAAACGATCTTCCGTAAACCGGAAATTGCTGAAAACAAATAAATCTTGACAGTAAGACTTTGTATTTCAGTTTGTTCCAACCTTTATAACAAGGTATAAAATAAAGAGTTATCTGTTATATAGATGGGAAATATTTAAAGGAGAATTAACATGAAAAGGACTTATCAACCTCATAATAGAAAGCGGAAAAACAAGCATGGCTTTAGATTAAGAATGTCTACAAAAGCCGGTCGTAAAGTTTTAGCCAGAAGAAGAGCAAAAGGTAGAACTCGCTTAACCGTAAGCGACTAATGCTATCTATTACCTCAGAAAGAGAATACCAGAATGTTTATAAAAATAGTATAAGAACAGATGGTAATCTCTTTATTTTTTTAAAGAAAAAAATACTTGAAGAATATTTTGCAGTTGGAATTGTGGTTAGTAAGAAAGTTGGCAATGCGGTTATTAGAAACAAAGTTAAACGCCGTGTTCGTGCTTTCTTGAGAGGACATGAAGAATTACATCCAACTGGTGTAGAATTGGTGATTATAGCAAAACCTGAAGCTGGTGTTGCTATTTGGGAAAAAATTAAGGATGATTTAATTCAATTATTTGAAAAAATATAAAATGAGAATTTTTAATAACGCTGCCATATTGATCATAACTTTCTATAAAAAATATATTTCAATTGTTTTGCCCCCATCCTGCCGATTTACACCAACTTGCAGCCAGTATTCCTATCAGGCATTTAATAAGTACTCATTTTTAAAAGCCTTGAAATTATCTATCTTTAGAATATCAAAGTGTCATCCTTTTCATCACGGAGGACACGATCCGCTACCATAAGGAGAATTTATGGACAAAAAGACTCTATTAGCCGTTCTGCTTATACTTGTCGTATTTTGGTTAAGTAGTGAATTTATCTGGAAGAATAAAAATACACAGCCAATTCAGCAGCAAACAGAACAAGAAAATTTTACTAACACATCAAACCAGACAGTAGAACATTCCAACCTAGATCAAACAATTCAAGAAACCGAAACTGAAATTATTGAGCTGGACAATGATATTGATATCAACAATAATATCGTTCTGGAAAATGAACTTATCAAAGTAACATTCAGCAATAAAGGTGCAGTTATCAATTCGATTCAACTGCATGACTTTTTTATGAAAGACAAGGTCTCTTTAGTGGAATTGCTTAATGAAAACGGCAGCATCCTTAACACTAAGCTTACAGATACCACCGGCAATATTTCAAATTATTCCAACGTTCCATTCCAATATGAACTTAACGAAGCCAGCCGCAAGATCACATTTATTTCAAATACGGAAAAAGGAATTTATAAAAAGATATTTACTCTTTCAGATGACTATGAGGTTCGCCTGGAAACAGAACTTAGCGGATTTGAAAATGTGAGCGGCTATGAACTTGACTTCGGTAGTGGAATTGCAGATACGGAAGAATATCTGAAAATGAAAAGCAAAGAATATGCCGTTATCTCTCAGGTAGATAATGACATTAATAAGATCTCGCTTTCCAAATTGGAGGAAGATAGAAAAGCCTCCGGACAGATTGACTGGGCTGCGGTTCGTTCCAAATATTTTACATTAGCAATAATACCGGACGAACTTATTGAGATGAATAAAATTTCTGCTTTCAAATTTGAAGAAAGCCCATCTATGAAATTATCAGTTTCAACGATTGGTGCACAAATAAACCATAAATTCCGTTTGTATATGGGACCGCTTGATTATGGCAGATTAAAAGAATATAATAATGGAATTGAAAATATTGTAGAAATGGGACCAAAATTCTTACAAGGTCTCAGTAAATTATTCCTCTGGTTCTTATCCTTCTTGTATAGTTTTATTCCAAGTTGGGGATTGGTCATTATTATTTTTTCTATAATTCTTAAAACTCTTTTATATCCCCTAACTCACAAGAGTTTTGAATCTACAACCAAAATGCAGAAGATCCAACCTTTAACAAAAGAGCTTCAGGCAAAATACAAAGGTGATCCGCAAAAGATGAACGCTGAGCTAAAAAAATTATACAAGGAACACGGAGTAAATCCACTGGGTGGATGTTTACCAATGCTGCTTCAGATGCCCGTGATCTTTGCCCTTTATCCTTTGCTTAGATATTCCATGTTATTAAGACAGGCAAGTTTTGGCTGGCTGCCAGACCTTTCTGAACCAGATCCAATTTGGGCACTTCCGTTCTTAATGGCAGTCTTTATGTTCGTTCAGCAAAAATTGATGGCTCCTTCTAAGAAGAATCTGGATGAGAAGGATGACAAACAAAAAGCACAGATGCAAACTCAAAAAATGATGCTGTATTTTATGCCTATTATGATGTTCTTCATTTTTAAGGGATTATCATCAGGACTGGTTCTATACTGGACAGTGTTCTCAATAATCGGTTCCGTTCAGCAATACATTATCAAGAAAAAATTTATGTAAGGAATAAATAGATATGAAAGAAATACTAGTAACAGGAAAATCAACTTCTAAAATAATATCTGAATTTATGAAAGAGAATAATCTTGAGCTTAATGATTTCAAATTCGAAGTAATCGAAGAGGGCTCAAGCAGCTTCCTGGGATTATTCGGTTCAAAACCGACTACGATCAAATTCATCTATAAAGAGAGTAAAGCTCATCTTCCAAAAACCAGAGTGAAAAGCATACCCAAAAGCAGTAAAAAGATCATTAAAAAAGTCAGTAAAAAAACTATTAATAAAACGGTAAATACTACAAATAGCAGCATTGAAGATATAACTACTATGATCCAAGAATTTGCAGAAGGAATTCTAAAAAGAATGAATATTGAATCCGGTTCTGTAGACGTTACACAAAAAGACGGCACCTATCTCGTAACCATAAGTAATTCTAAGGATGCAGGTTTCATTATTGGAAAAGAAGCCAAGATGCTTGATAGCTTTCAACATTTGCTAAATCAAATGATAAATAAAGCCGAGAAGAAGAAAATCCAAATTATTGTAGACGTGGACGGATACAGAGAAAGACGCAAAAAAGCTTTAATTGATAGAGTTGACAATTTTTCTAAAAAAGTAAAAGAAACCGGAAAAAGTTATACCCTGGAACCGCTTGCTGCCAGCAACAGGAAAGTTGTTCATCAATATATAGAAAGAGACAGCGCGCTTCGTACCAGAACTATCGGTGAAGGTTCCAGAAAACGAGTTGTTATTCTTCCGGCTAATAAGCCAAAATCAGGACAAAAGAAAGCAAAATAGGTAAAGAAGACGGTATTATCTTTTTGTGTCATGATGCGGGTAAACAGATTATTAGATTTGGGAAGTTGGATTATAAATAACAAGGTAATTCACTTAACATAATTAAGATACATAAATAAGAGTGAACCAATCCAATATATTACTTGAAGTACTTTAACTATTGCAGAACCTAATTTCACATTTTCTTCGACACTGAAATATTTTAAAATTTCTCTTGGTAAAAAAATGATAACCTCTATCCAAAAAATAGGATTAATATTTTTCAGTGCTTGCTTTTTATAAAAACCTTTTGCTCTTTTAAATATCAGTTTTAGCTTCTGCATCATTTCTAAGTCTAAATATGTAATGTTGTCTAAAGCACTGATATCTTTTCGTTGCGCATAACCTAATCCCATTGGCTCCATATATGAGTTAGATAGGTCGCGTAATCCTGTTTTTAATACAACTCTTTTGATTTCTATTTGATTTGATTCAAGCCATTCAGTAGCATTAGCAGCTTTTTTAACCTTTGTTTCATCGTTTTCATTTACTACCCCTTCAGCCATAATGTTTTGTTTTAGTAATACTTTTCTTAAATAGAAATATTTTGAAATATTTATTAAAATGCGAATAATTATAAACACAAAAAATAGTATACATAAATTCATATAATTTATCATAATTTCCTCGCTATAAAATGTCTAACCAATATTCATCTAAAATTGGATGATCTATTAAATGTACTTTCTCAGTTTTTATTATGTTGGTTTTCTCCAATCTAATTTCTCCACTTATATATTGATCTGTTTAATCTGTCTAAACTATTAAATATGAACTTTTATTAAACACCATAAAAGAAAAAGCGAATCATTTTAAATGTCAATGTTATTGTTGTTCTGTATTCATGGATTCCCTCTTCCGTCAAAAGCCGGACACAGTTCGCGAGAATGACAGTTTCATTTACGAGTCGTCTTGTAAGATAACTCTATCCTTCCTATGGAGAGCAGCGTGAGAGAATCGTCCAGTCTTCTCCGGTAAATGCCGGATACGCCATGGCAAGCAGGATGACGAGAGGAACTTATCCGTTCAATCCGTGTAAATCCGTGAACTAAACCAAAGTATTAATGAAGGTGAATTCGTTTCTTATTCAACCTTCGTAAGTATCATTGTATATTCACCTGTTTTATCTTCCGGGAATTCGGTAGGATAATTGCCGTCAGGTGAAGTGCAGATCTCCAGTTTATTATCCGGTAAAATTTGAATAATTCCAAAGCGGTTTGTCCATTCAGAACCGGGACAATTACCCGGACAAAGCTTGATAGTTACAGGTATTGCACAGCAATTTAGTTCAAATCCACCCTTTGTGCCACCGCCTGATCCGTCATGAAACTTCTCATTCATGTCATATTTACCGTTTTCTGCAAATGTAATATTCCCGCTTACGGCGCGTTTGTTAGTGGCAATTTCCCATTTTCCTATGATGAATTGAGAGATGTCTTCTTTCACCACTTCATCTTGTGCATAAATTGTACCGGCAAAAACAAAGATGAGAACGATAAAACAAAAAATCTTAAAACGATTCATGATTTCCTCCTGTTTTTTAATATATCACAACTCAAAAATACAATTCATTTTCGATGTCAATGTTATTATATTTTCATGGATTCCCGCTTTCGCGGGAATGACCAATTTTGCTTACTTATACTGTTTTCTCTCAATCCTACATTTGCCACACTGAGTTAATCGAAGTGTGAAGTTTATTTTGTAAGAGAACTCTAACCTTCGATACTTGGCTAAAGCCAAACTCAGGATGACATTAGAGATCGCTACAGATTTATCCGTGTAATCCGTGAACAATTCTTTATTTTATTCCCAAAATTTTTTATCAAGACTTCTATATTGCACTGCTTCACTAATGTGTTCAACACTGATGTTGTCGCTTCCATTCAGATCGGCAATGGTACGGGAAACTTTCAAAATTCTATCATAAGCTCTGGCGGATAATCCCATTTTTTCCATTGCCATTTTCAGGATAGATTTACTGTCATCATTTAGAATACAGTGTTTTCTAATTTGCTTGGAACTCATTTGAGAATTGCTGAAAATGTTACTATCTCCAAATCGGTTAAGTTGAATTTCACGTGAGTTGTTCACCCGTTCTCTGATTTCAGCAGATTTTTCTCCGGTTGGGATACTGCTGAGCTCATCATATTTTACAGCCGGAACCTCAATATGAATATCAATGCGGTCAAGTAGTGGTCCGGATATCCGGGAACGGTATCTCTGAATATTCCCGATAGGGCAGGAACAGGAGTGTCCTTCCATTTCGCTGCCAAAATAGCCGCAGGGGCAGGGATTCATCGAAGCTACCATCATAAATTTTGCCGGAAATTCCAAACTTTGTGTAGCACGGGAAATGGTAACAACTTCATCCTCCAAAGGCTGACGCAGCACTTCCAAAACCGATTTTTTAAATTCGGGAAGCTCATCCAGAAATAGAACTCCATTATGGGAAAGAGAAACTTCGCCGGGTTTGGGATAACTCCCTCCACCGATCAGAGCAACATCACTTATTGTATGATGCGGAGAACGAAATGGACGGATGGTCACAATCCCTTTGTGCGCTCCAATAACACCCGCCACCGAATGGATCTTGGTTGTTTCCAGAGCCTCTTCCAGCGTGAATCCGGGCAATATTGTTGGGATGCGTCGAGCCAGCATAGTTTTCCCCGATCCGGGCGGACCCAGCATCAACACATTGTGTCCTCCGGCTGCTGCAACTTCCAGGGCACGCTTTACATGGTATTGTCCTTTTACATCAAACATATCAACCGGACTTTCATCTAAGTGTGAAAACATCTCCTTTTTATCAACTTTAAAGGGTTCTATCTTTAGTTTGTCTTCCAGAAAATTTACTACTTCGTTTAAACAAGTTGCCGGATATACATTCAATTCATCTATAATTGCTGCTTCTTTAGCATTTTCATAGGGAAGGATCAGTCCATCTAATTTATCTTTCCAGCAGGCAACAGCAACCGGTAAAACACCATTTACGGGACGTAAACTACCATCCAGCGAAAGTTCACCAATGAAGGCATATTTTTCTAATTTTGCGGTTTTCATTTGATTTAAAGCATAAACCAACGCCAGTGAAGTGGGAAGATCGAGCGCAACGCCATCCTTCCTGATATCCGCCGGTGCCAGATTAACGGTATAGCTGTGAGTAGGAAAACGAAAACCGGAATTCTTGATCGCTGCCGAAACACGATCTTTGCTTTCTTTAACTGAGTTTGAAGGCAAGCCGACAATAGAGAATTTTGCTAATCCTCCTTTAATATCCGCTTCTACTGTTATCTGCTGTGCATCAATCCCTTGAATTGCATACGATATTGTTTTCCCGTACATTTTCTACTCCTAATCTATTAAATTTTATGCAAAAATCCATTTATACTTCATTCGTCATTCTGAGGAATCTTGCACCCCAAGCTATACAGCGGGGCAGGCGCTGCTCTTTTCAGGAAGAATAACTAACAATTAATATTCTTCTCCTAATTCTTCGTTAAGAGTAACAGCAAGACGATTCCTCAGAAAGACGGAGTTAATGCTAATTATTGCTCTTAGTTAAGAGTAACAATCTGATAAAAATCTCGCAAAGACACATCTATCAGCCTAACCTTGCGAAGATCAAAATATCGACTTGTAAAGAATGACGAGTCGATCCTTTATGTTTCAAGTCGTCGTCACAAGTTCCTTACGACTCGAACCATTCGCAAGGATTTATTTTCCAATTACAACTGTTATTTTTTTTGAATACACTTTTTCACTCTCCCGTGCAGTTGCCTGCATCAGTACAATATAAACTCCAACCGGCAGCTTTTTCCCATTATCATTCTTGCCGTCCCAAATGATATTCCCCTCCGAAGATTGCATAACTTGATCTACCAGCCTTCTTACCATTCTTCCTTTCAGGTCGAAAATACGCAGAGTAACTGTACTCAAAACTTCTGGCAGAGCAAATGAGAATATCGTTCTTTCATCTCGATAGGGTGAAAACGGATTGGGTGCAGCATACAGTTTCATATTATTGGGCAGCATTTGAACAAAAATGCTATTAGTTTTGCCCGGAGTACAGACATTAGTAGAAGGTCCCCAGTTTTGCGCATCAGCTGTAATTTCAGGATTTACTCTCTCAATTGAAACACCATCCAGTTCATCATTCCAATCTGGTTGAAAGAAAAATTCTTCGATTAGGTTTCCACATTCATCCATCAATACAATTTGTTCTCCATTATTGGAAAGAGATGATAATCCGGTTATTATCGTAACATCATCAAGATCATATTTTGTTCTTAAAGAATCAGCATCGTTTTCTGAATCTGTGATCAAATAATAGGTTTCTGAGCAATATGGAATATCAAGAGTATCCTCATCGACCACGAGAATGACCTCGGTTAAATCAGGAACAACAAAATTATTTGTTATTTCTATCCATTCAGGTTCGTCTCCATCCGGATCATACATGATTTCATTAATTACAAATGGTAGAGATCCACAATTATAGAAACTGAAGTCAATATTGTTGCTGGAATTCATATCGTCTTCTGAAATTATTTCATACAAAAAGCTGAAATATCCTTCTTGAACAATAGCAGTAGTGAATTCATAAAATATGGAATCTTCTAAACTGATCTCATCTGTAAAAATATTTTCTGAAGGATATTCACCATTTATTATCAGATTACAAGATATCGCTGCATCAAAGATGTTTTCCAAACCTACATTCCTGATAATAACAGAATGATCGATTGAATTTTCATTTATTTCCAATTCTGAAAATTCTAAACTTAGATCATATTGCATAGGAAGAGCACTGTTTGGAAAAGTTGGAGTTCCCAGACTATCGGTGCAAATACTCCATAGAATATCTTCATCGTCAAATGGATCTATTCGTTCAATTGAAAAATCTACAGGGCAGTTAGTTCCATTGTAGGAAGTTGAATCGAATTTCGTTTCAAATTCATCTGTAAAAATTAATACTTCATCCGTGTTATTCAGAGAAGTCCATTGTGGAGCAAAGATAACTTTTTCAGGGTCAACTTCCGGATAGATTTGCAGGAACAAAATCGTGTCTTGGCAGACAACAATAAAATCCTGTGGCGGGATATTTCCATCAAAGCTAATTATACTGCCCGATGCGTCCATTATTATCAAGTTATGCACACTATATGCACAATCCGTCCGATTGAATATCTCAACCCACTCCTGATTAGTGCTGAGGGGTGCAAACATGATTTCATTCATTACAAAAGGTGAAGCACCGTTCAACAATGAACTCTCGACATAATTATTTCCTAACTCATTATCATACAAATAGATAAGCTCTGCTGCTACTTGATGATATCCGATTATTAATTCCACAATCTGACAAGAGAAGTCTATTGTACTTTCGGCAGGGATGGCTGGAAGTTCATAAGTTCCATTAAGTGTGTCATTTACTGAGATATTAATGCTGGCGGTGAGGTTATCCACATTTTCTGTGGATAAATTCTCAACCTCTGTCTGAAGCCAGTATTCACCGTTATTTTCATAAATTTCAAGGTAATTAATTGCTAGATCAATCGGGTAAAAATTTGCTTCGCCTGGAGTTGGATCAGTGCATCCAAAAAAATCCATTTCACAGTTATTAGAATCTTCCCCATCGTGTTTTCTGGCGAGTGTATTTCCACTATCTACATCAGGAGCAAAATATTCACCCGGATCTGAAATATCATCGGGGAGCTCATTAGTATTTGGAGAGTCATAAAGAATAGTATCTGTATATAATCCATCCGCTGAGATCAAGCGTATACCATCTGTTTCAGAACCACCATTTTGGAACGCCAGGCTAGCAGTAATATCTGTATTGGGAACAAATTCTTCTCCGATAAGAATGAAACTATGAGATTCAATTTCTATATTTGGAATGGAAAAGATCAGTTCAAAAGCTGTACCTGCCTTTTCAATAGTCCAGTCCTGTAAGTTAACAGCTTGTTCAGTATTATTATACAGTTCGATCCATTCATAGCCAGTATCAGCACCCTCAGGATCATATAGAACTTCATTGATAACAATGTTCTGAGCAACGAGAGATCCGATTAACATCCAAATAAAGAATATCCAGAAAGCTTTCATAATATCTTCCTCAGTTTACATCTGTTTAAAAATACTGTTTCAGTATTTTTAATTTTAGTGAAGCATTTATCATCAGTTTTTTCTAAATCATTTAGTTATGGATGCTTCTTTAAAACCTGACGTGATCTCTATATTTGCATTATTTTTGTTAGTTCCAACACATAGATTGAGAATCACTTTGTAATAATGTAATTCGTCTTCATATATTACCAAGCTTTCTTTAAATTCCTCAGAACTATTTTTTTTACCAAAGCAAATATTCTCTCCGTTCAGATCTACCGACCATTCTGCCTTAAACATATATTTTCCTGATGCAGTTTGTTCTCCTCTAAGAGAGATATCGATATCAGCTTGAAATGTTATTTCTTCGTTATCGAGATTAAAAAGTATATATTCAGCAGTTCTATCGGCAGTAATTTCATTTTTGAATTTATTCTTTTCATTTAGTGAAATTGTCCGATAAATTGAGGGGAGTCGGTATTCTTTGAACTCCGGTTTGATATGGTTCTTTCCTCTTTTTATGGTTATCGGGGCATAATACCGCACCATCCGGCTCACGTTATAATATATCAGATGATCACCACGTTTCACTTCATTCAGGATCTTTCTGCTTTTCCCTACAGGATTATCATCCAGTAGTAATTTTTCTCCACTTCCATTAAAATAAACATTTACCGGCCGGAATTCTAATAACCATATTTGATTTTTTTGTAATTGCATTATGGCAAAAGATAAAACTACTCCCAGGAGAATTAGAGAAAGTAATATTCCAATTTTGGGAATTCCGCGTTTTTTCCTACCTGTAAGTGGTGGTTTTGGTTTTTGAATAGAAGTATCTACAACTTCATAAATATCAATAGGCTCTTTTATGCCTTTAAGGAAATAAGCTCCATGTTTCTTCCAGGATACAGCTCCTATCTTATGTTGCTCTATCCAACCACGGGCACTGTCAAATACAGAATATGTCATGTAAATCTGTTTTCCGTCAGCCAGTCCTTCCACTCTTGATGACCTGTTCACATGCCTGCCAAAGAGATCCAGATCAATATCATTTTCCAAGGCAACCTGCCCCATATGCAAACCGATCCTGACTTCCAAATTGATGTTATCAGGATTATGCAGATTAAATTCATTAAGGGCTTGTTGTATCTTTATAGCCTGCGCAACAGCAGTAGACGGCTCAGAAAAAACAGCCATGATGGAATCTCCAATATGTTTAACTATCAAACCATCATTATTTTCTTCAATAATTGGAATTAGAATTTTATTGTGAGTTTTGCGAACCTGCCCGGAAAAGATCTCTCCCTTTTCCTCAGTGAGCTTAGTGAAACCCTTGATGTCAGTAAACATAACGGTAAGTACAGAAGTTTCCCTGAGTTTTCGGTAATTATCTACCGACGTCAACTCCTTCTGTGAAAGTGAATAATTTTGTTTAATACCGTTCTTTTCAAACATAGCAAACCTGCTCGTTAGAAATTTATTTTATAGATTTATTAAGTCTGGTTAAAAAAAACGATTAACTAATTACTCTGTCAATATTTAAATATATTTTCTATAATATCAGATGGAATTATTGATGCCGGTTTGCGAATTTCTGCCAGTTTTTCTGCAGTTTCTCCCATCAAATAAGAAGCTGAAACTGCTGCATTTTTTAGTGAGAGCTTTTGTCCCACAAATGAGGTGATAATGCCGGCAAGCACATCCCCGCTGCCGCCAGTTGAAAGTCCATCATTTCCGGTTATATCAAAGATGAAACCTGTTTCATCACAATAAATTGAAGTTGCGCTTTTCAGTAGAACATTACATTTATATTTTGTAACAAAATCCTGTAGATATCGTAAAGGATCTTTTTGGATATCTTCGATTTTAACATCACAAAGTCTTGCAAACTCACCGATATGAGGAGTTAGAAGAACTTGTTTACCGGAAATTTCTTTAAAAATATTTTTATTCTCGGATAGTATGTTTATGGCATCAGCATCGAGGATCAGCTGTTTTTCCCAGGAAGCTGTTACCTGCTTTAATAATTCAACTGTCACAGAAGATTTTCCAATGCCAGGACCGATAAGAAGAACATCCATGGAATTGAGTTTTTTGAAAAATCCGGAAATTTCCTCTGAACCCAATTCATTGGATTCTTCTCCCTTTCCCAAGTGGAGCTTAGGAAGCGTGTAGGTCATTACTTCCAGAAGTTGAGTTTCAAAAATAGTTTCCAGTCCTGCAGGATGAAAA
>JAQICU010000387.1 GCA_027858325.1 Candidatus Cloacimonadota bacterium | reverse complement strand
ATATGGTGGATTAGGAGTTTCAATTTATAGTGAGTATCGACAATATAAAGATGAATATGAGATACTGGGTAATGATGGTGAATATTGGATTGAAAATGATGATAAATCAAAAACAGCATTAAATGCCTTAGGTGGCGTTATTTTTTATATTGATTCAAGTTGGGTAATGCAAATTGGAGCAGAATCTCAACCAACTGGAATAACTATTGGATTTAGTAGAATATTTTCAACTGTTAGCTTAAGATCAGATAATGTAAGAAGTAGTCCACATGTAATTGGAATTAAACACAAAAATCCAGTATCTACAACTTCTCCCAATAGCTTTCAGATCAAAGTTCCTTTTAGATTTTACAAAACATATAAAGGATTAAACCCTGGGGAAGAACGTGAATATTGGTTTAATATTCCATCTGGTGAATATGTCGAGGTTTTAGACTTTGTCGATGAATTATTTATTAAAGTTGAATATGATAACAAAATCGGATATTTACTTGAAACTCCAAATTATTTTGTTGAAGAAGAAAGGTAATTGAATTTAGAAAGGAACAGCAAGAAAACATGTATGAAGTCTGGATTTCAAGCAGACTCTATACTGAACCTAAATATGGTGACTATACATTAACAGCAAGTAAATTTGAATGGGTTGAAGTTATTAGAGTAATTAATGACGAATTTGTTCAAGTTAAATATAATAATTCAATCGGGTACATGGTAAAGGATTATTTCAAGTCCACTGAAAAGTGGGATAAATTTTGTAATGTATTATCCATTGATCTCAAGAATTATAGTGAAAAACTTGAGAGAAAAGAGAGATGGATAATTACAGACAACGTCAATTTTAGAAAAAGACCATCAACAGATTCTGATGTTTTATTATCATTAAAAATTGGAGAGAAAATTTACGTTCAAAAGATTGTAGGAAAGTGGATAAATGCTCTTTATCAAATGACAGCATACTCACTAATAACCAAGAAGGATACATTAGATATTCGAAGTAACTACTGGGAAGGATGGATTTTTGAACCTTTAACTTCAACTAAATACATTCCAGAAATTTCACATGATGAAAGAAACAGAAGAGCAAAACAACAAGAGCGTAAAAAACAACAGAAACAATTACCAACCTATAGTAGAAAAAAAGATGATAAACTGCAAGTTCTTTATGATTCTGGACTTTTGAAAAAATTCAACAAAGAGTATAATGAAGCTTGGGTTGATCCATATATTTGGTATGCGTTAGATTATGATATAAAAGTTGGTATTGGTATAACATTAGCAAAAATATGTGATAATGCTGGTTCAACAGGTAGGATAATTTTTTATAACAATAAATCTGGTAAAAAATTGGCAAGGTATAGCCAAGCATGGGGCTATAAGAGTTACGAATAATATTAAATGTCTTCGATAGATATTATTAAAAGTAATTAAATCATAATGGAAGCATATTCAGTTTGTCTGAGATAATATTAGGAATCTTCACAACCTCAGAGATAAACCTGTTTTTGTCATTATAAGACACTATTTGACTACATATATGACTACATATAAATTTTTAGTAACTTTTTAATATATGCGTATATAATTGATATACAATATGTTATTAATATTTAATGGCGGAGACGCTGGGATTTGAACCCAGGATACGTTGCCGCATACACGCTTTCCAAGCGTGCTCCTTAAGCCACTCGGACACGTCTCCACTTGTGTTAAATTAATTGCGAAAAAATTTATTCGTCTTTTTCTGTAAACTGTTTTTTATTTGCTTCTGTATCCTTAGGCGGTTCATCCAATAATTCCTGCAGGATCTCCTTCAGATCATTTTTATTGAGCTTCGTTTTAACTCTTCTGCGCTTGGAACTGATCGGCAGGGTTCTTTCTATGCTGATCTTAAGCAGTTCCTGGTTACTTAATCTAGATTCGGGATTTAGATGACGACCTTCCAGAATAGAAACTATTACCACACCGCTGAGCATTATAACCCAATTTGTATAGATCCAGATCAAAAAGATCGGGATAGCTCCCAGTACACCAAAGATAAGTTCGATATTGGTAAGTGTGGCAATATACCAGTTGAAGAATGATTTGAACAATATCCAAACGACAGCAGAAACAGCAGCTCCTATCATAATGGAACGTTTCTTTACTTTTACTGTGGGAATATAAAAGAATCCCAGTGTAAAGATAATAAACAATATCAGAAATGGAGTGAAATAAAGTGAGAGATATTGCAGAAAAGGTAATCTAAGATATTTTGAGGCTATAGGAAGTGAAATTGCCGAAAGCAATGCTAGTATGATAACTGATCCGAAAATGGTCATGCCAAAGAACCTTATTATCTCAGTCAGAAATTTCTTTGATTTTATTTCTCTGGCATTCAGGATCCTATCGAAAGAGGAATTAATGATTTGAAACAGAGAATATGAAGTAAATAACAGAATGAAAAAACTTATCAGATTGAACGGAGTTCTTTTACTGGTGATTTGAGCAATATAATCAAAAATCATTTCGGCAGATTCCGGTACAAATATAGATAAAGCCAGTTTAGAAATCTGTTCTTCTGTTTTCATGAAAGATAGATCAGGGATGAAAAAGAGCAGAAAAATGATAAATGGAATAAATCCTAAAAGTGTAACATAAGTCAAAGCAGCGGATTCTTTAAATATCTTATCATCATTATATTTTTTCCAGAAAATTTTGAGAAAAGAGAAAATCTTATTAAATATCATTTTAATTTTCATTTATTCATACCTCAAGGCCTCTACCGGGTCTAATTTACTTGCAATTATGGCTGGAACAATTCCAGAAATAAGTCCTACTCCTGCTGAAACCATCAATGCAATAAAGATCATTGCTATCCCGGCTATAAGTTCAATTCCTAAAAAATTACTAACAAGGTCAAGCAATGATAATCCTAAAAATATCCCTAATATCCCGCCGATAGTTGTTACCAGAATTGTCTGAACAAGGAATTGGATGAAAATATCTCTTCTTCTAGCTCCAACCGTGAGCCTTATGCCAATCTCACGTGTTCGTTCCTGAATGGTTGCCAGCATAATATTAGCAATCACGATTGCACCAACCAATAAAGATATTACACTGATTATATAAAAAATCATTTGGAACACCTTCTGGTTTTTTGCCATTTCTTCAGCTTCCTCTTTAGCAGATTCAACTTCAAAAACAGGTAATCCTCTTCTTAAATTTAGAATGATATTACTCAATTTTTCACGTAATGCCGGAGCACTTTCTGCATCCTGAGCTTTGAGAGTGAAACTGGAGATGTTATCTCTTCCGGTTCCTTTATTTATCATTGTAGTTAGGGGGACAAAAGTGCGTCTGTTCAAATAGGAAAATGCGTTATTATTGCCAATTGCACCACTGTTTTTCATATAACGGAAAGCCATTATTCCTATTACTTTCAGTCGCCTATCATTGACGGTGATAACTTCACCTACGGCATTTTTATTACCGAAAAGTTCTTCTTTTACGGTTGTTCCTATTACAATAACATCATTGGATTGATCTATATCAAATGTGCTGATAAATCTGCCTTCCTGCACATCCCATTCCTCGATCTTGGAAAAATCAGGAAGAACTCCGTGAATAGAAGTTCTATATTCCTTCTCTTCGTAGGAATGACGTGTCCATTGACGTTGTTGGGGATTAAAATATTTAGCTTCCGGAATGAGAGAACGGATCAATTCAAGTTCCTTCCATGTAAAATAATTTCTTATATAATCAGGTTTATCATATTGCCAATTTCTACGTACGGTTATCTTGCTTAATCCACCACGTTCCATCATCCATTTCATGGTCTGGTTGTTTATGCCTTTTACCAGTGCCAACACTACGATGATAGACATAGTTCCCAGTACGATTCCCATAACTGTAATAATGCTCCTGACTTTACGAGACCAGAAATCAGAGAATCCGACGGTAATGTTTTCTTTAAGAGATATTGCCATCTTGAATCAATCCATCAACAATATTTATTACTCTGTTAGCACGTTTTGCAACCGCTGGATCGTGTGTTACTATTATTATTGTATGTCCTCTATCATTAAGATCAGAAAATATAGAAAGTATATCTCCACCTGAAGCTGTATCCAGATTACCGGTTGGTTCATCAGCCAGGATTATCGTTGGATTATTCACAATAGCTCTGGCAATTGCAACTCTCTGTCTTTGTCCACCGGAAAGTTCGGAAGGCTTATGCTTTAAGCGGTCACCCAGTCCTACTTCTTCTAATACTCTCTTTGCAGTACGGGTTCTGTTTTTCTTACTATAACCAGCATACATCAGAGGTAATTCCACATTCTTAAGAATATTCAAATGGGGAAGAAGATTAAATGTCTGGAACACGAACCCTATCTGTTTATTTCGAATTAGAGCAAGTTTACCTTTTTTTATTTCGCTAACAAGCTCAGCATTAAGTGAATACTTACCATCGGTTGGTTTGTCTAAACAGCCGATTATATGCATCAAGGTTGATTTCCCGGATCCGGAAGGACCAATGATCGCTACAAATTCACCTGCATTTATGGAAATATCAACACCATTTAAGGCTGGTACTGTTATTTTGCCCATTTTGTATTCTTTCTTCATGCTCTCAATATTTATAATACCAGACATTACATAACCTCTTTTTAATATTAGGGGAATAAATGAACAAGTACGTATATTGTCAAAATAAAAATAGGTTGCTTCTATTTTTCAAGCCTTTTAAGAGTAAATATAATAATCTTATTGACGTATTATAGAAAGCTTCTTAAATTTTGCTCGGTGTATGGAGAGTAAATGAGAAACTATTTAGATATCTCGGGTCATATAGAATTAGAAGGTTCGAAATCAATTTTGAACCGAGTTCTAATAATAGCATCATACCTAAAAAGTCCGATCAAAATAATCAATCCTTCAAGTTGTGCAGATATCACAACAATGACCGACAACATGTGTAAGATGGGATTGAAGTTCGATAAATTCTCTGATACTTGGATCGTTACTCCACCTGCAAAACTGGTAAGGAAAGGAAAACTCTTTATCCGGGATTCCGGTACTTCATACAGATTCTTAACTGCAAGAACAGCATCGATAAGAAGATCACAGTATATTATAAATATTTCAGATCAATTAAAACAAAGACCGATAAAACCATTATTGGATATTCTAAATAAAATGGGTGCTTCCGTAGAATTCAATGGTGATTATCTTAAAATAAAGGGTACACTTCCTCAAGGCATTGTTTTTGATGTTCCAGCCGATATATCAAGTCAATTCATTAGTTCGCTGTTATTGATAGCTCCATCCTATGTGAATGATCTGGAACTCTTTCTGGAAGGTGAGGTCGTATCTCGTTCCTATATTGATATGACGATCAGGATCATGCAGGATTTCGGGGTTATTGCAGATTTTTACGGCAGCAGGATATTTATTCATGCAGGTCAGGAATATAATGATCTTGATGAATATACAATAGAACCGGATTATTCTTCTGCCTGTTATTTCTGGGCTTTTGGAGCTTTGAGTAAGTCTGTAGTTTCTACAAATGCATTAAATCAAACATCTTTGCAGCCGGATTATCAATTTTTAACAATTTTAGAAAAGATCGGAGCAAAGATCAAAGTAGAGAAGGATAGAATTAGTGTTAGCAGAGGGGAATTGAAAGGTATATCAATTGATATGAAGAATACACCTGATCAGGTTCCCACACTGGCAGTACTTGCTCTGTTTGCCGAGTCTAAAACACAAATTAAAAATATAGAACATTTGAAGTATAAAGAATCTAATAGAATAGAAACACTGATCTCGGAACTATCACGTCTTGGCGTAAACATATCATATAATAATGGAGTATTAACGGTCAATCCACTAGATAGAATCCCCGGAAATGAAATATTAGCTACTTATAATGATCATCGTTTGGCTATGGCATTTCATATCTTAAAGATTATATTTCCTCAAATTACAATTACAAATGCTTCGGTTATTGCTAAATCTTATCCGAATTTTTTAAATGATTTGAAATCTATAAAAAACTAAAATCTAAATATTCTTGACATAATTCTTTAATATTAGGATAAAACGTACATGATTAATTTAAATAACATTATTATTTTATCGGGTGGGATTTCTGAAGAAGCGGATGTATCTAAAGCAACTTCCATCGAGATCGAGAAAGCTCTTAATGAAAAATGGATAAATATTACCCTAATAGACCCGGCAGAATTTAATTCCTACTCTGAAATGATAAACAGGATAAATGAGGTCAAACCTGATATAGTCTTTAATGGTTTACATGGTACTGAAGGTGAGGATGGCAGGTTACAATCGATTCTTGCTTTAGAAAACATACCTTTTACAGGTTCTGCTCAACGTGCAAGTGCGATCTCAATGGATAAGTATATTTCAGGAATTCTTGCGGAATATATTGAAATTAAGGTTCCCAAACGTAGGCTTATTTATAAAGACTACGAATATGATTTCAATACCATTTTTCAG
>JAQICU010000254.1 GCA_027858325.1 Candidatus Cloacimonadota bacterium | reverse complement strand
CAAAAAAAAGAAATATATAATTTCAACCATACATAAGGGGAAAAAATTGATAATCAATCAGTCAATGAAGCTGATTTATGATAGAAATTTGAATTGGTGTTCAGATTGGACAAAAGTTTTTCTGAATGGACTAATGTTTTAAAAATGGGTAAAAAGCAGTTTGTGATGTCACGAACTGCTTTTTTATTTATCCAAAAAATTAATTAAATCTGTAGGAGTATCTATGAAGTATTGGGAAAAACCTTTTGGGAACCCAAAACCAAAAGTAGTTGAAGGTGAAATTCATATCATCGATGACCGCTGTAAAGGATGTTCTTTTTGCATCGAGTTTTGCCCTAATGGAGTGCTGAAGCTATCTACAGAGTTTAACAAAAAAGGATATCATCCCCCTGTCATAGTAGATCAAGATAAATGTGCGTTCGACGGATTATGCGAAAACATCTGTCCTGATTCTGCCATCTTCATTGTACGAAAGGAGGCAAAAGTTGAAACAGAGTAATCTTCATGGTGAGTTTTTTATGCAGGGTAATATTGCCTGTGCAGAAGCTGCCCTTTCGGCTGGATGTCGCTTCTTCGGCGGTTATCCAATCACACCTGCTTCTGAAATAGCCGAACGGATGGCTTTTCGGCTCCCTCAAGTCGGCGGCTCTTTTGTACAATTCGAAGATGAAATTGCTTCGATGGCTTCCATTTTAGGAGCTTCTTGGGCTGGTGTAAAATCTATGACGGCAAGTTCCGGTCCTGGTATTTCACTAATGCTGGAAAACATTGGATTGGGAATAATGATGGAAACACCCTGCGTGGTTGTGAATGTTCAACGCGGTTCACCTTCTACTGGGTTGCCTACTTCCTGGGGACAGTCCGATATGATGCAAGCCAGATTCGGTTCGCATGGTGATTATGGAGTGATCGCACTGGCTCCCAAATCTCCTCAGGAATACTTCGATCTTACTATCGTAGCTTTCAATTATGCTGAAAAATATCGCTTACCGGTATTTGTTACTTCAGATGCTATCGTGGGACACATGACAGAAAAAGTCTATATTCCACCGGTGGACGAATTGGAAATTATCAATAGAAAATATACTAATAAAAAACCTGGTGATTACCAGCCATATACAATTGAACCCGGACAATGGGTTTCCGATTTTGCCAAAGCCGGTGATGGTTATTTGTATCATTCCACCGGACTCACTCACGATGAACGGGGTTATCCTGATATGAGTGAAGCTTGCCATATTCAATTGGTGAATCGTCTCATCGACAAGATCAAAATGAATGTTGATGATATTATTCTGTTGGAAGAACGAGATCTGGATGACGCCGATGTCGTCGTCGTGACTTTTGGTACAACAGCTCGAACTGTAGTTCCCGGCATCAATCTGGCTAAGAAAAAAGGTATAAAAGTCGGTTTTCTGCGCTTGATAACCGTGTGGCCTTTCCCTGAGCAAAAAATACGTGATCTGGCAAAACACGTGAAAGGTTTTGTAGTACCGGAAATAAATATGGGACAGATTGTGTTGGAAGTAGAACGCTGTGCCGGAGGAGTTCTCACCAAATCTTTACCACATCCTGGGGGCGGGATTCACGATTTCAAAGATGTTGCCAAAGCAATCGAAGAGGTGGCTTATGCAAAATAAAATACCAACTCATCCTATGGAAGACTATCTTCGTATGGATAGGATGCCCCACATCTGGTGTCCTTCTTGCGGATTAGGAAGCATTGTCACAGCTTTTATGAAAGGTGTGAAGAATGCTGGAATAGATTTGAATAAATTAGCTTTAGTCTCAGGTATCGGCTGTACCGGCAGAGTGGCAGGATATGTTAAGCTTGATTCTTATCATACAACTCATGGTCGGGCAATTCCTTTTGCAACAGGCATGAAAATGGCCAATCAGGATCTTACAGTTGCTGTGATTTCGGGAGATGGTGATCTTTTTGCTATCGGTGGAAATCATCTGATCCATGCAGCCAGAAGAAATATGGATTTAAACGTGATTTGCGTTAACAATTTCATTTATGGTATGACCGGTGGTCAGAATGCTCCGACTACACCTTTAGGTGCTTATAGCTCTACAGCTCCATATGGAAATTACGAACAACCATTTAACTTGGTTGGATTGGCAGCGGCTGCAGGTTCGTCTTATGTGGCACGTTGGACTGCTCTGCATCTACAGCGCATTCAGGATTCCATTGAAGAAATGGCTAAAAAAAAAGGTTTCTGTTTCTTGGAAATTATCTCTCCATGTGCTACGGTTTTTGCCCGAAAGAATAAAGGTGGAACCGGACTGGATCTTTTGCAGGATTACAAGAGACGTTCATCTATCGATCATAACGCTGATCCTCAGAAAATTCCCTTGGATATGGATGGGGAAATTGTCTGCGGAGTATTCGTGAATGATGAAAAGCCTACCTTTGCCGAAAATGTGGAAAAGGGAACTTCCCGAAAAGTGAAAGAACACCCCCTTTATGTGCAGGATAGAAAGGATCAGGAGGTATGATGCAGGAATTAAGAGTAAAAATTTCCGGATTTGGCGGACAAGGAATCATACTTTCTTCTTATATTGTTGGGAAAGCTGCAGCGATCTTTGATGGAAAAAATTCTTCGATGACCCAGGCTTACGGTCCTGAAGCAAGAGGTGGAGCCTGCAGTTCACAGGTGGTTATTTCGGATGAAGAGATAGATTATCCGCTGGTCGATGTTGCCAATGTTCTCATTGCCATGTCTCAGGAAGCCTACGATAAATTCCTGCCCATTCTGAAGAAAAAAGGCATTCTGCTCTACGATACAGATCTGGTGAAAGAAGTGCAAATTCACAACGAAATTGTGGCAAAAGCAATTCCTGCAACCAGATTGGCAGAAGAAATGGGTAAGAAGATCGTAGCCAATATTGTGATGCTGGGATTTGCAACTGCTCAAACTAAGATTTCATCCTACGATGCGATGAAAAGTTCCATCAAAGAATCTGTTCCTGCCAGATTTATTGAACTGAATATGAAAGCCTTCCAAATCGGCTATGATTATATAGGAGATTGAGATGTACTTAGAAATTTCCAAAAAAGATATTAATAATGAATTAGTTCAAAAGATTCATGAAATTTCCGGTCAGAATGTATTTGACTGCTACCAATGTGGAAATTGCTCATCCGGCTGTCCGGTAGTAGATTATATGGATATCACTCCCAACCAGGTGTTGAGGCTTTCACAATATGGTTCAATCGAAGAAATATTGAAAAGTGAAACGATCTGGGTTTGTTCCACTTGTCTGCAATGTTCAACTCGTTGCCCCAAAGGCATTGATGTGGCTAAGTTGATGGAAGCTTTTCGCACGGTGAACCTGCGAGATGGAGTTGGTGTGGTTGATCCCGATCATCTGGAAGTGGAAAACAAAGATGAATTGCCACCCATACTTTTGGTGTGTGCAATGAGAAAACTGACAGGTTGATCTGGGAGGAATGGAATGAAATTACCATATTATCCAGGCTGTACATTAAAGGCAAATGCCAAGCATTTCGAAGATTCTGCCCAGAAAGCATTGGAAAAACTGGATTACCAACTTGAAGAAATGAAGGATTGGGTTTGCTGCGGAACAGTGTTTTCTATGACCAGTGATGACTTGATGCTTCAGCTTTCTTCCATCCGCAATCTTTTACGAGCCGAAAAGCAAGACCTTAAAGAACTTGTTACGCTGTGCAGCATGTGTTATAATACCCTCAAACAATCTAAAGATTTTGTGGAAGGAGATCTTGATAACCTGGAAAAAGTGAACAACTTCATGTATATGGAAGAAGCGGAATACAAAGGTCAGGTAGAAATTTATCATCTTCTTACACTTCTGCGGGACCGCATCAAGTTTGAAACCGTGAAAGCAGAGGTGACCAATCCTCTTAAAGGTTTGAAAGTTGGAGCTTATTACGGCTGCTTGCTGGTTCGTCCGCAAAAATTTGCTATAGATGATTTTGAAGCGCCCACCATCATGGAAGATCTGGTAGAAAGTCTGGGTGCGGAAGCAATAGATTTTCAATTCAAGCTGGAGTGCTGCGGAGCTTATCAAACAATCACTAAGAAAAATATCAGTGTTAAAAGAGCTTATGAGATTCTTGATTCTGCGCAAAGAGTTGGTTGTGATGCAATAATCACCAGTTGCCCATTGTGTGCTTATAATTTGGATTTCCTGCAGAAAGAGATCGAAAAGGAATATGTGGATTTTCAAACAATTCCAATATTCTATTTCACCGAACTGATGGCAGTTGCTCTAGGAGTTGGCTGGAATGGCGAATGGACCAAAAAGCATGATGTTGATCCAGAACCTATATTAATAGAAAAGAATTTGATTTAAAATGATTTAAGAACAAATATAGAGGATAGAATGAAAAGAATCGGTGTGTTTATTTGTCATTGCGGTGTGAATATTGCCGACACCGTAGATGTGGAACTGCTAACGGAGAAATTGGCAGATTATCCGGGAATTGCTCATATCGAGAATTACATGTTCATGTGTTCCGATCCCGGGCAAAACCTGATAAAAGATGCTGTCAAAACGCATAAACTGGATAGCGTGGTGGTGGCAGCATGTTCACCAACATTGCATGAATCCACTTTCCAAAATGCTATTGCCGAAGTTGACGTGAATAAATATCAACTGGAGATCGGGAATATCCGAGAACAGTGTAGCTGGGTCCACAGCAACAAGGAAGAAGGAACCAGAAAAGCAGAACTTATCATCAAAACTGCCGTGGAAAAAGCCAAATTGAATCAATCACTCGATCCGGTTTCGGCTCCACTCACCAAGCGTGTTCTCATCATTGGTGGAGGTATCGCAGGAATTCAGGCTGCCTTGGATATCGCCGACGGAGGTTACGAAGTTGTATTGGTGGAAAAGAAACCATCCATTGGTGGTCACATGATCCAGCTTTCCGAAACTTTTCCGACTCTGGATTGTTCTCAATGTATTTTAACTCCCAAAATGGTGCAGCTTGGAAAGCACAAAAATATTAAACTTTATGTAAATAGCGAAGTGGAAGCGATTGGTGGTTTCATGGGAAATTTCAAAGTGACTATCAAGCGGCAACCGCAATATGTGGATCCTGATAAATGTACTCTTTGCGATGATTGTACTGTCGCTTGCCCAGTTGTAGTTCCCAGTGAATACGATGAAGGACTGACTTATCGCAAAGCGATCTATGTTCCCTTCCCGCAAGCCATTCCCGCTTCTTACACAATTGACACGGAAAACTGTTTAGGATTCGAACCTATTGCTTGTGGTGAATGCAAGAAAGCCTGTCTGGCAGAAGCGATCGACTACGATAAAAAAGAGGAAATATTCATTGAAGATTTCGGTGCTGTTATCCTGGCAACTGGTTTCGATCTTTATCCTGTTGAAAATATTCCGGAATATGGTTATGGAAAATATCTCGACGTGCTGAACGGGTTGCAGTTTGAAAGAATCCTTTCTGCAACTGGACCTACCGGTGGTAAAATGCTGCGTCCTTCCGATGGTAAAGTTCCCAAAGAGATCGTTTTCATCCAGTGTTCCGGCTCACGTGATCCAGAAAGACATAAACCTTATTGCTCCAAGATCTGCTGCATGTACACCCTGAAACATGCCAAACTTTACAAACACAAAGTGCATGACGGACAACCTTACATTTTCTACATTGATATTCGTTCTGGCGGCAAGCGATACGAAGAGTTTATCCAAGAAGGCGTCTCCGAAGACGGCATTGTATATATCCGTGGTAAAGTAGCCAAGATTTACAAAGAAGGTGACAAAATGATCGTGCACGGTATGGACACACTCACCGGGCACAAAGTTAAGATCAAAGCAGATATGGTTGTTTTAGCGCAATCGATAGTTCCCAGTGAAGGATCTGGCAAACTTTTCAAAACCCTAAAACTCGGTACCGACAGTAACGGTTTTATGAGTGAAGCACATCCAAAATTAAGACCATTGGAAAGCTTACAATCAGGTTTCTATCTGGCAGGAGCGGGCCAGGGTCCAAAAGACATTCCCGATGCAGTTTCTCAGGCTTCCGGTGCTGCTGCCAAAGTTTTAGCTTTGATGTCTAACGATGAAGTGCAGCACGAACCGATCATTGCCACTGTTGATGAAAACAAATGTTCCGGCTGCAGCGTTTGCATAGGAACTTGCCCTTATGGTGCCCGTGAACTGAATGAAGATAGAATCGCTGCTGTGAATGACATTCTGTGTGAAGGTTGCGGTGCCTGCATCAGTGCTTGCCCTTCCGGTGCTTCCCAGCAGAAGAATTTAACAGACGATCAGATCATGAAAATGATTAATGTAATTATAAATTAAAAATAAAGGAAGTAGGAATGAGAAAGTTTGAACCAAAGATCGTTTGCTTCCTATGCAAATGGTGTACATATGCAGGAGCAGATCTGGCCGGAACGTCTCGATTGCAATATCCGCCCAATGGAGTTGTTATCAAGACATTATGTTCTTCCAGAATTGATCCGGAGCATATTTTGTATGCCTTCCAACAGGGAAGTGACGGAGTATTCATTGGCGGTTGCCATCCAGGCGATTGCCATTATCAATCCGGAAATTACAAAACCAAAAGAAGAGTATTGCTTTTGCAAAATATGCTTAAACAATTGGGATTGGATTCCAAAAGGCTTCGTTTGGAATGGATATCTGCCAGCGAAGGCAATAAATTTGCCGCTGCAATGAAAGAATTTACCGAAACAATTCGCAATTTAGGACCCATTCCCAAATTAGATAAGGAGGAGAATAACCAATGAGCGCTAAAAGAGAAATGATAGATGTTTATATTAGTGGAGAATTATTCCAGGTTCCAGAAGGTTCTACCATTATTTCCTCCATGGAATATGCAGGTTTCCAATTGAAAAGAGGGGTGGGATGCCGTGAAGGTTATTGCGGTGCCTGCGCTACAGTATATCGAGAAAAAGGTGATTATAAATTGAAAGGCGGTTTGGCTTGCCAGACAGTAGTAACCGATGGCATGGCTGTAGCTATGATACCTTTTGTTCCTGCTGAAAAACCTACTTATGATCTGAATGAGCTGGAAGCTGATGTGAGCACATTCACCAAACTTTTTCCTACAGTTTTCCGCTGTGTTTCATGCAACACCTGCACCAAAGCATGTCCGCAGGAAATTCAAGTGATGGATTATATCCAAGCAATAATTCGAGGAGATATTGAGCGCGCTGCCAATCTCTCATTCGATTGTATTCGCTGTGGTCTTTGCGCTTTGCGTTGTCCGTCCGAAATCGTGCAATATAACAATGCCATACTGGCTCGCCGGCTTTATGCCAAATATCTGGCGAAAAAGAGCCCTGAACTAGATACCAGGCTGAAGGAATTAGACGAGTGTAAATATGATAAAGAAATCGAAGAAGTGAAGAATATGCCCAAAGATAAACTTTCTGAGAAGTATTACAGCCGGGAAATAAAAATTTCATAATAGGAGAAATGTAATGTATCCAAAATATATGATGAAATCAATTAAGATTGTCGAAAAGACCCGACCTAAGCGTTTGGAACTTGCCAAGAAATATGGAAAGAAAGTTTTTCCCGGTATGAGCGAAAAGGAACGACAAGAAGTTTTAGATAATTATCATCCCGATTACCAGAGCGATGCTCTCAAAGAATTGAGGATCGGCCCTAATAAAGGTGAGAAGATGGTGAATGAAGTAGTTGATATTATGGAATCATACCCCCGTAATAAACCTGAGATTTTCGATTTAAACAAAGTCGATCTGGAAACTGATGTATTGATCATTGGTGCCGGTTCAGCCGGTCTTTCGGCTGCGATTGAAGCATCTGATGGTGGAGCAACAGTTCTGCTGGCAACCAAACTTCGTCTGGGAGATTCCAATTCGATGATGGCTCAAGGTGGAATTCAGGCGGCCGATCAGACAGATGATAATCCGGTATTGCATTATTTAGATGTAATCGGAGGAGGTCATTTTGATAATAAACCTGGGCTCGTGGAAGCATTGGTAAAAGATGCTGCACCTTCTATTAAATGGTTGGAAGAGCTCGGTGTAATGTTCGATAAAAATGAAGATGGCTCTATGATGGTGAAATCGGGTGGTGGAACCTGCCGTAATAGAATGCATTCCGCCCGTGATTATACAGGAGCTGCCATTTGCCGCGTACTGCGCGATGAAGTGACAAACCGTCCAGATAGAATTAATTATGTAGAATATACAGCAGCAACAGAACTAATTTTAGATGATAAAGGCCATTGTGCCGGAGCAATTTTATATCATTTGGAAAATAAACAATATAGTATTGTGAAAGCTAAAACTGTGATTATGGCTACCGGAGGATTTGGCCGCTTACATATTCGTGGTTATGAAACGTCAAATCATTATGGCGCAACAGCCGATGGACTAGTTATGGGCTATCGTGCCGGAGCCAAACTTATGTATATGGATTCGGTTCAATATCATCCTACCGGAGCAGTTTTCCCCGAGCAGATCGTTGGCTTCCTTTGCACGGAAAAGATCCGTGGTCTGGGGGCGCAACCGGTGAATAAAGATGGTGAGCTTTTTGTCTATCCATTGGAACCCAGAGACATCGAAGCATCTGCTTTTATTAGGGAATGTAATACTGGAATGGGCGTAGAGACTCCATCCGGGTTGAAAGGTATTTGGCTGGATACACCACTTATTGATCTGATCAACGGTGAAGGATCTCTCGAAAAATTTCTTCCTGCTATGCTGAGGCAATACAAACGATTTGATATCGATGTTCGCAAATATCCTATGCTGGTTTTCCCAACTCTGCATTATCAAAACGGCGGATTGGAAATCGACGTAAATTCTGAAACTTCCATCCCCGGCCTGTATGTAGCTGGAGAAGCTTCCGGTGGAGTTCATGGCCGCAATCGGCTGATGGGAAATTCCCAACTCGATATCATTGTCTTTGGACGTCGTGCCGGAATTAATGCAACTGCAAAAGTTAAGAAAGGTATCAAACTTGGCAAATTGAGTTTGGATCATGTAGAAAAATATATTAAAGAAGTAGATTCAATTGGTGTAGATAAAAAACAGGTATCTCCTGTAATTCTTCCCGATTATATTCCTGATCATGTGAAAGCAAAACAACTTTCTTCGGAATATCAGGGAAATTTACTCTAATATTTGGAGGTTTGATGGCAAAACCTAAAGTTGCCTTTTATTGGTGTGCATCATGCGGTGGTTGCGAGGAAGCGATCGTAGATTTGAATGAAGATATTCTGAAAGTAGCAGATCTGGTGAATATAGTTTTCTGGCCCTGTGCTATGGATTTCAAATATGATGATGTACGTAAAATGAAAGATGGCGAGATCTCGGTTTCCTTCATAAATGGCGCAATTCGAACTGAAGAAAATGAAGAAATGGCTGTGCTTCTACGTCAGAAATCTAAGATTGTTATTTCTTTTGGTGCTTGTTCTCACATGGGTGGAATTCCCGGATTAGGAAATTTTTGGGATAAAGAAAGTATTTTTGAATCAGCTTATGGAAAATCCTGTCCGTCTGTAGATAATCCTAATAGAATTGTACCGCAGGAAAGATGGCAGGTCTCTGAAGGTGAGCTTACTTTACCTAAGTTTTATAATACTGTGAAAAGTCTGGATCAGGTCATCGATGTGGATTATTATCTACCAGGTTGCTCTCCCGAACCATATCTAACAATGAACGCAATCGTGAAATTACTATCGGGTGATCTTCCTGCCAAAGGAACAGTGCTGGCTCCAGCTAAAGCCCTTTGCGACAGATGTTCGCGAAGTGAAACTAAGCCAGAAAAACTCAGCATCAAAAAGATCGAACGTGTAGCTACTTTACAACCCGATCCTGAAAAATGTTTCCTGGCTCAGGGCATAATCTGTATGGGTCCGGTTACCAGATTTGGTTGTAAAGAAGAAGGTGATGGCCGTTGTATAAGTGCTAATATGCCATGCCGTGGTTGTTATGGTCCTCCTCCTGGCGTGAAGGATGTCGGTGCTAAAATGGTTTCGGCTCTGGCTTCCATCGTTGGTTTGGATGGTGAGGAAGAAATGAAGGAAGAAGATATACAGAAACTGATGGATCAAATTCCCGATCCGGCAGGAACATTCTATCGTTTCTCTCTACCAACTTCAATGATGAGAAGAAAACGTATGACAAGTGAGGAAAACTAAGATGTCAAAAAAAATAACTATAGATCCGATAACCAGATTAGAAGGTCATGGCAAAATAGAGATATTTCTGGATGAGAAAGGAAATGCTACAAATGCATATTTGCAGGTTCCAGAGTTAAAAGGATTTGAACAATTTTGTATTGGGCGACCGGTAGAGGAACTTCCTAGAATTACTCCGCGAATTTGCGGTGTTTGCCCCACTACACATCACATGGCTGCTACAAAAGCAGTTGATGCTGTTTATAATGTTGTTCCTACAGATACTGCCATCAAAGTGCGCCGGGTGATATATGATGCCTTTATGATGGAAGATCATCTTCTGCATTTCTTCTTTTTAGGAGGACCAGATTTTGTGGTTGGTCCTGATGCACCGCCCGGTGAAAGAAATATTCTAGGAGTTATTGGAAAAGTTGGTGTGGAGATCGGTAAGAAAGTTATCGATATGCGTCGCAGATTACGTTCGATTATCACAACTCTGAGTGGCAGAGTTATTCATCCCGTGAGCGGTCTTCCGGGTGGAGTTTCCAAAGGTATCACAGAAGAACAGAGAGTAGAATTTCTACAAATTGCTAAAGACAGTGTAGAATTTGCCAAGTTTACTTTGAAAGTTTTCGAAGATGTTGTACTCAAAAATAAAACTTACGTCGATTTGATCGTGGGTGACATTTACAAACATAAAACATATTATATGGGATTAGTAGATGAAAACAATCATCCTGATTTCTATGATGGTAAAGTTCGTGTAGTAGATCCCGACGGAAAAGAAATAGCCAAGTTCGCTCCCAAAGATTACCTGGATCACATTGTAGAACGCGTAGAACCTTGGAGCTACATAAAATTTCCATATTTGAAGAACGTGGGTTGGAAAGGTTTCGTAGACGGGAAAGACAGCGGTGTTTACCGCGTTGCTCCTTTAGCCAGATTAAATGTGGCAGATGGAATGTCTACACCTCTGGCTCAGGTTGAGTTTGAAAAAATGTTCTCAATTCTTGGAGGAAAACCTGCTCACAATACATTGGCTTTCCACTGGGCTAGATTGATCGAAGTAATGTTTGCTGCTGAGCATTTGGTTGAACTTTTAGAAGACAAAACTATCACAAGTACAGATATTCGCCGCCTTCCCACCGACACACCAAAAGAGGGTGTTGGAATTGTGGAAGCTCCCCGCGGCACTCTGATCCATCACTACAAAACTGATGAACAGGGAATGGTGACAGGTGTGAATCTGATCGTGGCTACAGTTGGAAATTCTGCTGCCATGTCCATGTCCATTGCCAAAGCTGCTCAGAATCTTATTAAAAACGGCGTAGTTAATGACGGCATATTAAATATGGTAGAAATGGCTTTCCGACCTTACGATCCTTGTCTGGCTTGTGCTACACACTCACTTCCCGGTAAAATGCCACTGATGGTAAATGTGTATGATAAGGACAAAAATAAAATTAAAACGATTACTAGAGATTAGCATGAAACATCGGAATGTCCGAAGGTCTTCCGATTGTTGGAAATAAAGTGGAATCGTCAACATTCCGAAGAGCTGACGCACATTCGGAAGTTGTAAAACATCGGAATGTCTGAAGATCTTCCGATTGTTTGGAAAGGTAATAGTCAACATTCCGAAGATTCGACAAAGTCGAAACATTCGGAAGTTGATATTAAAGGAATAAAATTGATTTATGAAGAAGGTTGTTACTACCATCTATACAACAGAGGTTGTAACAGAGAACTGATTTTTCAGGAGGAACAAGATTATCAAAAGTTATTACAAATTATTACTGAATCCAAAATTGATGAATATCTTGAATTATGTGCTTTTTCTTTAATGCCAAATCATTATCATTTCATGGTAAAACAGATATCTTCCAAATCAATATCAGGTTGGATACAATTTATATTTAATCGTTATGTGAGACAATATAACTTCAAATATAATCGGAAGGGAACGCTATTTGAAAGCAAAGTAAAAGTAAAGCTTATTAGTAAACTTGAATATTTAGAAAATATTACTCATTATATTCACAACAATCCTAATTCAGATTTATTAAAGAAATATTCATCTTTAAATTTCTTTGAAAAAGACACAATCGTAAATCTAAATTTTTATTTTGAGTTCTTTAATGGTTTAACCCAATATTTCGAACAATTTGAAGATTATAAAAATTCAAAAAATAATGAATTGATAGAAGACTATTTGTTTAATGATTGAGAAAAATTTTGTAACTTCGGAAAGTTCAGCTTTGCTGATCTTCCGAATGTTAAGACGAAGGACAACATTCCGAAGATCTGACGCACATTCGGAAGTTGTAAAAACATCGGAATGTGCGTCAGATCTTCCGATTGTTTGGAAAGGTAATAGTCAACATTCCGAAGATTCGACAAAGTCGAAACATTCGGAAGTTATAGGGAATTAAAAGAAATCAATGAAAACGTTAGTTCTTGGATTAGGGAACACCATCTTGTCTGATGACGGAGTGGGAATTCATATTGCATTTGAGATTGAAAAAAAATGCAAAAATATCGACGTACTGGAAGCCAGTGCTGCCGGCTTTCGAGTGATCGATGAAATAATTGGTTACGAAAAACTTATCCTGATCGATTCTATCAAAACCGGTAAAACAGAACCGGGAGAACTACGCAGATTTACCTTTGATGAATTCAGCAGAACAATGCATCACACTTCTCCACACGATATCAGTTTATTCGAAGCATTCGATATAATGAAAAAGGAAAAAGTTGATCTACCTACAAATATAAAAGTTTATGCTGTGGAAGTAGAAGATACATCTACTTTTTCAGAAAGTTGCACCAGCAAAGTTGAAAAGGCAATTCCAAAAGTAGCAGAGATCGTGATAAAAGAAAATAACTTAACCTAGATCGGGGGTTCAATGAACATTCATGAATATCAGGCAAAACAGATATTTGCTAATTATAATATTCCAATTCCTACCGGGAAAATGATTAAAAGAGCAGAAGATGCTAAAACTGCCGCTCAAGAAATAGGCGGGAATATCTGGGCAGTGAAAGCACAGATACATGCCGGAGGACGCGGTAAAGGCGGCGGTGTGAAACTTGCCAGAAACCTGGAAGAAGTAGAAAAATATGCTTCTGAGATTCTGGGAATGACGCTGATTACTCATCAGACAGGTAAAGCAGGGAAGCTGGTGAAGAAAGTCTACATTGAAGGTGGTGTGGACATTCAAAAAGAATTTTATCTGGGAATAGTTTTAGATAGAACTGCTGAAATACCTGTTATGATGGCATCCACAGAAGGTGGAATGGAAATAGAAAAAGTAGCAGCCGAAACTCCGGGAAAGATCGTAAAAATAGCTATCGATCCACTTATCGGATTTCAAGGTTTTCACGCTCGTGAACTTGCCTTCGGAATGAACCTTCCCAAAATTCAAACAAGATCATTTTCCAAATTTGCCAAAGCTCTATATGAAGTCTATTCCAAAAATGATGCATCCTTAATTGAGATTAATCCATTAATATTAAACGAAGAAGACCAGTTTGTTGCGCTCGATGCCAAAATGAATTTCGATGATAATGCACTTTTCAGACATCAAAGTATAGAAGCAATGCGCGATTTGAACGAAGAAGAACCAACCGAAACCGAAGCGAAAAAATATGGTTTGAGCTATGTGAAACTTGATGGAAACGTGGGTTGTATGGTAAATGGTGCCGGCTTGGCGATGTCAACAATGGATATTATTAAGTATGAAGGCGGAGAACCGGCAAATTTCCTGGATGTTGGTGGTGCAGCCAGTGCGGAAACTGTAGCTAAAGGCTTTGAAATAATTTTAGAAGATAAAAATGTGAAAGCTATCTTTGTGAATATATTCGGTGGAATCGTACGCTGTGACCGGATTGCAAAAGGAATATTGGAAGCGACCAAGAAAACCGAAGTAGGAGTTCCACTTGTTGTAAGACTCGATGGAACCAATGCTGAAGAAGCTGCAATTATTTTGGATAATGCTGATATCGAAATTATTATCACTGCCAGTGATCTGGCAGACGGTGCAAAGAAAGTGGTCTCCGCAGCGAAGGGAGCGAAATAATGAGTATTCTTGTTAATAAAAATTCCAAAGTTATCGTACAGGGTTTCACTGGAAAAGAAGGAACCTTCCACGCTGAAAAATGTATCGAATACGGAACCAATATTGTGGGGGGAGTTACACCCGGAAAAGGCGGACAAATCCATCTTGAAAAACCTGTTTTCAACACTGTGAAAAAAGCAGTGAAAGAAACAAATGCAGACACGAGCATAATTTTTGTTCCTCCTGCTTTTGCTGCCGATGCTGTGATGGAAGCAGCTGATGCCGGTATTAAAGTGATAATCTGCATCACGGAAGGAATTCCGGTTAGTGATATGATGATAGCCAAGAAATTTGTCGATTCCAAAAAGGCAATTTTGCTCGGACCAAATTGTCCAGGAATAATATCGGCAGAAGAAGCTAAAATTGGAATTATGCCGGGCTTTGTTTTCAAAAAGGGAAATGTGGGAGTTATTTCCAAATCGGGAACCCTTACCTACGAAGCTGCAAATCAAGTTGTACAAGCTGGCTTTGGAATAACTACAGCAATAGGAATTGGTGGAGATCCTATAATTGGAACCACTTTCATCGATCTGCTGAAGCTTTTTGAGCAGGATGATGAAACAAAAGCAATTGTGATAATTGGTGAAATCGGTGGTGATCTGGAGATGCAAGCTGCAAAATATATAAAAGAGAATATTTCCAAACCGGTCGTAGCATTCATCGCAGGTCAAACTGCACCCAAAGGGAAAAGAATGGGGCATGCCGGTGCCATTATTGCAGGCGGCAAGGGAACAGCACAGGAAAAGATTGAAGCACTAAAAGATGCCGGTGTTGCAGTTGCAGAAACTCCAGCAAAGATTGGCGAAACAGTTGCAAAAGTAATGTTGAAAAGGTGAGGTTTATGCGTGAGATAAATGTAAAAGATATGATCCCGATTGTTAAGAAACTCTGCATTGATGCTAACTACTACATTGGTGAAGATGTAATTTCCAAGATAAAAGAATTCAAAGAAAAAGAGGAATCACCCACTGCAAAAAATGTTCTGGATATCCTATTGGAGAATTACGAATTGGCTGATAAAGAACAAATGCCGATCTGTCAGGATACGGGAGTTGCAGTTTGTTTTGTGGAATTAGGACAAGATGTACACATGGTTGGCGGAGATTTCACGGAAGCGGTAAACGAAGGTGTTCGGCAAGGGTACAAAGACGGTTATTTACGTAAGTCTATGGTTTCCGATCCGATAATAGATCGAATTAACACAAAAGATAATACACCAGCAATTATTTATACGGATATTGTGCCTGGCGATAAGATCAAGATTACAATTGCTCCCAAAGGCGGCGGCAGTGAAAACATGAGCGAAGTAAAGATGATGAAAGCTGCTGACGGGATTGAAGGTGTTATTGAATTTGTAGTTGATAGAATTTCCCGTTCAGGTGGGAATCCTTGTCCGCCAATTATTGTCGGTGTGGGTCTGGGTGGAAACTTTGAACAAAGTGCGTTATTGGCAAAGAAATCTCTATTGCGTTCACTTACAGAAAAAAATCCCGATCCAAAATGGGCAAAAGTAGAAGAAGAAATTTTAGCAAAGATAAATAATCTGGGAATTGGTCCACAAGGACTCGGCGGCAGAACAACAGCTCTTGGCGTTTTTATTTTATCAAAACCATGTCATATTGCTTCCATGCCGGTTGCTGTAAACGTTCAATGTCATGCTGCTCGTCATAAAAGTGTTGTGATTTAAAAGAATCAGCAGCGAACAAAACTAACAGATCGAACAAAAAAGAAAATATGATTTGTGGTTAAAAGAGAGAACAAGGATTGATTTAATTTTTAAAGAAGAATTTTTCAAAATCAAAAAAGCATGTATCGAGGTTCGTAAGAATTTAGGAAATGGATTTTTGGAAAAAGTATATGAAAATGCTTTGAAAATTGAATTGGAATTATTGGGTTTTAACGTAAAAACTCAAGTTAGATTGAATGTTACTTATAAAGAAGAAATTATTGGAGAATATTGTGCCGATATAATTGTTGGTGATAAGATTATCATTGAACTTAAGTGTGCTTCAGGAATAACGGATGTTCATAAAGCACAGTTATTAAATTATCTAAAAGCAACAGATTTCAAGTTGGGGATTCTAATAAATTTTCCAAATGATAAATTAGGTTTTGACATCATAAGAATTCCAAATTTTATAACAACAAATGAGTAGATTGTTAGTTATTGTTCGTGCTGTTCGTTGCTAAAAAAAGGAGAAAACAATGGAAGTACATTTAACCACACCATTAAAAACCGCAGATCTGGAAAAATTGAAGATTGGAGATCAAGTATATATTACAGGTACCGTTTACACAGGGCGAGATGCAGCTCATAAAAGACTTGTGGAGCTTCTGGAAAAAGGAGAAAAACTTCCATTTGATGCAAAAGGGCAAATTATATATTATGTAGGACCTGCTCCCGCTCCACCCGGAAAACCCATTGGTTCAGCCGGACCTACCACAAGTTACAGAATGGATCCATACGCACCTGCACTTCTGGATGTTGGGATGAAAGCGATGATCGGTAAAGGACCGAGAGATCAGACAGTGATTGATTCAATGATAAAAAACAAAGCAGTTTACCTGGCTGCAGTAGGCGGTGCAGCAGTTGTGGTAGCTAAATCTATAAAAGAATCAAAAGTGATAGCATACGAAGATCTGGGACCTGAAGCTATCAGAGAAATGAAAGTAGAAAACTTCCCCTGTGTTGTGGCTAATGATGTTTACGGAAACGATATTTACAAAGCCGGTGTTGAAGAGTATAAAAGATAATTAAATTGTTTACACTTCGATACGAGACTTTGTCTCTACTCAGTGTGACAGAAAGAAACTTATGATAAATTATGTAATGTCATCCTGAGTTTCCGACATCTGTCGGAAGTATCGAAGGATAGTGAAAGAATAAAAGTAAAAAAATATAAGGAGATTATGTAGAATGGAAAAATTAAAGATCGATCTCACAAACTTAAACGAGGTTTTTCCTGAGGATTTTTCGCAGGAGCAAATTGCCAAAGGCAAAACATTATTCCTGAAAAAGATGTCGGAAGACGCACATAAATTTTACGGTGGGAAGATCCAGACAGTTCCTAAAGCTGGTGTTTTTGGATTTAACTGGTTCAACGTCTGGTATACACCAGGAGTTTCCAAAATATCCACCACGATCCGTGATGACAATGATACCAGCTTCGAGCTTTCTAATCGTGGGAATCTGGTAGCTGTGGTCAGTGATTCTACACGTGTTCTTGGAGACGGAGATTGTACTCCTCCAGGTGGACTGGGTGTGATGGAGGGTAAAGCGTTCTTAATGAAATATCTCGGTGGTGTAGATGCAGTAGCGCTGTGTGTGGACAGCAAAGATGAAAATGGAAAGAACGATCCGCAAAAGATCATCGATTTCGTGAAAATGTGTCAACACAGTTTTGGTGCGGTTAATCTGGAAGATATTTCTCAGCCGAATTGCTACAAAGTTTTAGATACACTACGGGAAGAATGTGATATTCCCGTTTGGCACGATGATGCACAGGGAACTGCTTGTGTTACTCTGGCAGGACTTATCAATGCTCTGAAACTGGCAGAGAAAAAGATCGGAGATATAAAAATTGCAATGCTGGGGGCAGGAGCTTCTAATTCAACAATAGCTCGTTTTATCATCACTGCTGGCGGAGATCCCAAGAAAATGGCTCTTTTTGATTCAAAAGGCGGATTGCATACTGGCAGAGAAGATATCAAAGCTGATCAGCGGTTTTATCGTAAATGGGAATTGTGCCGAACCACTAATCCTAATAAGATCGATAGGATCGAAGAAGCTTGTAAGGGAGCAGATGTACTGATAGCACTCTCCACGCCAGGACCTGACACTGTGAAGCCTGAATGGATAAAAACCATGAATAATAAAGCGATCGTATTTGTTTGCGCTAACCCGATTCCGGAGATATATCCGTATGCAGCCAAAGAAGCCGGAGCATTTATTGTAGCTACCGGACGTGGTGATTTCCCAAACCAGGTGAATAATTCGATCGGTTTCCCGGGTATTTTGAAAGGTGCTTTAATGGTTCGTGCCAAGAAAGTTACCGATAATATGGCTATCGCAGCAGCACATTCTCTGGCAGATTATGCAGAAAAACGAGGAATTGATCCGGAAAATATAGTTCCGACAATGGATGAAGCCGGAGTATTTGCGGTAGAAGCTGCTGATGTTGCCATGCAGGCGATCAAAGATGGAGTTGCCCGTGTGGAAATGACCTGGGATGAAGCATTCCAAAAAGCAAAAGCTGATATTGAATATTCACGCGGAATGACCAAACAACTAATGGATACAGGGTATATTGATAAACCTTCTGATGAAATGCTGCAGAAAGCGATTGCTTGGGCTATAGATCAAATTAAATAAATAAAGTTGTCCTCCTGAGTATCCGGCGACTATCGGATGTTTTGAGGGATAATGAAGAATGATAAATGTGAAGGACACTTCGATATGAAACTTCGTTTCTACTCAGTGTGACAGATCAAAATCTATGAGGTAAACTGCAAAAAGATGTCATCCTGAGTATCCGGCGACTGTCGGATGTATCGAAGGATAATAAAAACGATGAAGTTAATTGACACTTCGATACGCCCCAAAATCTTTTGGGACTATTCCAGTCTTCGTAACACTACTGCGTGGTAAGTAATGTGACAGCTGAATAATTTGCGCACAAAGAAATTTGTGCGCTTTTTTCTTTACAGCAGTAAAGCAATTAAGCTCTTTGGATATGTTAGATTAATTAAAAAAAACAAAACGGAGGAGTTTATGAAATTTTTTATTGTTGTTTTAATTATGATGGTTAGTCTTACAGTATATGCTGGTGATTTCGAATCATTCTCAGAATTCCAAACACATATTAAGAATGAGTCACAAAGAGTTTCCGATATGGAACTTCATCAGCAGATCAAACAATCTCGAAATACACGTGAATATGAAGTAGGAGATCAACAAATTTACTGGCGTTATGATCTATCAGTTATGCCCCCGGGATGGCTTCAAATTCCAGCAACCTGCAGAGCAGTTGGTGAACATTGTTATGTTTTTGTGGCTGATGAAGAGTGGCAGATCAATATGGATGAAGCGGATGTTCAAGAGGTATTCAATTATCTGGAATTTGAAACTATGAACGGCGATGATTACGGGGTTGTAGAAATGGATACTTTGCATTTTGGTGAGATGCCGGATGAACTGGATAATGATCCCAGACTGATTGTTTTTTATTCTGCTCTCGGTTCTTATAGTGGAAGTACGTTTGATGGATATTTCAGCAGTTACAACCAGGTTACGGAAGCTGAAGCGCAAATGATGAATCCACCCGGACACAGCAATGAATGCGAAATGATCTATATGACCTGTTATCCTTTGGATCCTACCGATCCTATCAGGATTTCAGTTCTGGCACATGAATTGGAACATCTTATTCACTGGGGTGGTGATATAAATGAAGAAGCCTGGGTAGATGAAGGTTTAGCAGAACTGGCAATGGTCTATTTCGGTATGCCCGATCCAATTTCTCAATTCAATTCCAATCCTGACAACTCTTTGAATACCTGGAACCAGGAATGGGCAGATTATGTAAAAACTATGTTGTTCTTCACCTATTTTGCAGAGCAATTTGATGATGAAACAATTATCAAAGATCTAGTCAGCGAACCCTTGAATTCTATCTCAGGAATTTCTAATCAACTTGTAGAACACGGCTACACGATTCCCTTTGAAGCAATTTTCAATAATTGGACTGTGGCAAATTATCTCGATGATCCTGATGTTGAAGAAGGACTATATAATTACGAAAATCTGGAGCTTCCAATTTTTAATTCAACTCACTACCACACAACGTATCCTGTTTCGGGCAGCGGAACTACAAATTCATGGGCAACTGATTATGTGAGACTGACACCGAACGGGCAGAACTTTAATCTACATCTGGAAGTTAATCATCCCATTAATGTGGGAGTTATTCGCATAAGCAATACCGTTGTATCAACAGTCGATTTTTTCAATGCGGATAGCGTGTTGGATATTGACTAGCCGGAAATGTCGGATGAATATTATCGAATGGTTCTTGTCTTTCCGAATGCAAATAATTCAACCCTGAATTATAGTTATGAAATTTCGAATAATACGGACGCAGACGATAATATATTGGAAATTACCGCTGCTGATTTGAAAAATTATCCCAACCCTTTTAATCCTTCCACCACGATCTCGTTTGAAACCATGAATTCACTCGAATTAGCACGAATTGAAATCTATAATCTGAGAGGACAGAAAATTAAGAAATACGATGTCATCCTGAGCGGAGTCGAAGGAGAATCGAATTCAATTTACTGGGATGGAACCAACGAGAATAATCAACCTGTTTCATCAGGAATTTATTACTATAAATTAATGGTTAATAATAAGGTTATTGATACCAGGAAAATGATCCTGATGAAATAGTATTAAAGAACAGCCTGAGAAATTTCTCAGGCTGTTCTTTTTCATTACCCATTTCACTTTTCTATTTGACACTCATGTCTCAACTTCATAATTTCAATTTTGCATTGATGGTTAATATTTGAAACGAAATGAATTTTTAAAAAAGCACTGGAGATGTATAATTTATGTGTTGTACAATAACCACTTGAAAAAAGTTATGACACCACAAAATTACTGTAACTATAAGTTGTTATGTGCCATAAAAAAATGGGCGTGGCGTGCAGATGTTATGGGTAGTAACCAGTAAACTTAATAAAAGAGGAATTAATGATAAAAAATTACTTGAAGATTATCTTAAGAAATTTTAAAAGAAACAAAATTTATTCATTCCTCAACATCTTTGGTTTAGCAATCGGTTTAGCACTGGTTTTTCTTATTGTGCTTTATGTACATCACGAAACTTCATACGACGCTTACAATAATAATGCCGATAGGATAATTCGGGTAACAAGATATCAAAAAGATTTGGATTGGATAGAATCTGGGACATCATATCTGCTAGCTCCGGTTTTGCGGGATGAATATCCGGAAGTGGAAATTGTAGCACGTACTAGAGTAATTGGTGTTGAAATAGAGCACAATGAAAAATTCGAACAGAACTATTTCAATTGTGTAGATCCCGAAATTCTTGATATTCTTACATTAGATTTTGTTTACGGTTCTCGTGAAAATGCCTTAACAGATCCATATGATATTCTTCTTTCAGAGACACGTGCAGCAAAACACTTCCCCGATGAAAATCCGGTTGGGAAAATACTTCCGGTAAGAATGTATGGTGAAACAATAAATTTTACGGTAAAAGGAGTATTGAAAAACGTTCCAACAAATTCCACTTTCCCTATGCCTTTTCTAGTTAATATTGATCTTGCCAAGAAATTTTTCCAATTTATTCAAAACAGATATGGTGATGGAGTTTATTTTGAACAATGGTCTTTTAGTTATTACCAAACTTATGTTTTGCTAAAAGCAGATTGTGATCGTAAAGCTTTCATAGATAAAATGAACAAAATCCCTGCCAAGCATCATTATGAAGGGATGCAGATTACTTATGATATTCAGCCGCTAAAGCATATTTATTTACAATCAAATGATTTTACAAATAATCCAACAAGGAGTGGAAATCTTGCAGATATATACCTATTTTCCAGCATAGCCTTCCTCATCCTATTTATTGCTTGCACGAATTTTATTATTCTCTCTACAGCTCAATCAATAAAGCGTTCCAAAGAAATTGCTGTTAGAAAAATTGTGGGAGCTGAACGGAAAAGTTTAATCAAACAGATCATGTTTGAATCTGTTTTCACTTCATTCATAGCCTGCTTCCTTGCTATTGGGCTAACCTATTTATTACGTCCCGGGATTGTTCATTTTCTAAATGTTCCTCTCGATATTAATTATATCAAAAATTATATTTATCCGCTTTCTCTGATTGTTATAACATTGTTGGTTGGTTTAGCTTCGGGCAGCTATGTAGCTTTTTATATTTCGCGTCTTGATCCGCTGAAAATTCTCAAAAGCAGTATTTCTACTTCCAGTTCAAAGTCTCTTTTCCGTCGAATTATAATTTGCCTGCAAATGACTATTTTCATTGGCTTGATATCTTCTTCACTTATTATTTACAAACAACTTTATTTTGTTACCAATACTAATTTGGGATTTGATAAAGAGCAATTACTTACGATGGAATTGACTAGCGGAGATTTCAGTGAGCATTATTATTCATTCCTTGATGAACTAAGCAGAAACCCAAATATTTTCAATGTAACGGGTGGGTTTTTTCTCCCACCTAATGATGGTAGAATGATAACGATGGAAACGCTTTTTGACGATCCTGATCAACAAATACCGATAGAGTATAATCACGTAGATTTCAATTTCTTTGAAACCTTTAACATTGAGATGGTAAGTGGGAGATCATTTTCCAAAAAATTTGCGGCTGATACATTAAACTCGATCATTATAAACGAGACTGCTGTAAAACAATTACATATTGATGATCCTATAGGTAAGACGATAAGAGACAAAGAAATAATTGGAATTGTTAAAGATTTTCACTTTCATAGTTTATATTATGAAATTGAATCAATGATCTTCCAATATAGCCCAATATCTCAAAATGGATATGTGGGAATCAAATTATCACCTTACAATGTTCAAGAAACAATAAAATTTATTGAACAGACATGGAGTAAATTTAATACAGGCAAAGAAGCTCCCTTTGAATTTGAATTCGTAGATGAAACAATTGATCAACTGTATTGGGAAACTCAAAATTTTGGTAAGGCAATTAGCTATTGTACATTATTTGCAATTTTTGTGGCTTGTCTGGGTCTATTCGGACTCACTATGTTCATCACAGAACAAAAATCTAAAGAGATTGGAATTCGCAAAGTATTTGGAGCTTCCTCTTTCAGAATATTAAAACATCTTTCAAGTGAGATAATCTGGTTAACGTTAATTTCAACTGTTATAGCTATCCCGATAGTTATTTACCTAATGAATAAATGGCTTTTGAATTTTGCTTATAAAACTGAAATTAGTTTTTGGATTTTTATTATTGCCGGTTTAGCTGGACTTAGCGTATCATTGTTGACCATGAGTTTTTTATCTATCAAAGCATCACTCGCAAATCCAGTTGATACGATGAAGTATGAATAGATCATGTATACTACCCATAACAAGCGTGTCGGCAGTAGGGCTGGTCAGTGTTTTTGTCTGAACCTTTCGGTTCAGGGTTTGGGTTGTTTGTTTTGGGCGTGATCGTTCCGATCCCGCCGCACACGCAAAACATTACACGATATTGATTTAAACAGAGGAATAGATAATGGAAGATTATGTTTCAAAATATGGATTCATTAAAAGAATAATTAAACAAGATGATAGCGAACAAATAATTTTTTATGTTAAGGGTTATGAAGAATCCAAAAAGCTTAAACCTCTTTTCTTATACATAATGGGTTCAGGACCTTGCTCAATTATGATGAAAATAAAAGACCAAATCGGTTCATCAATAATTTTCAATTTTAAAGAAATAACAGAAAAATTTCAACTTGTGGTTTTAACAAAACATTTTATTCCTTTTTT
>JAQICU010000213.1 GCA_027858325.1 Candidatus Cloacimonadota bacterium | reverse complement strand
ATATTAGTGTTGATTTCATTGATATTACCAACTCAGGAGTAATATCAATGAAATCAACACTAATATTCTGCTGCGAAAGAGTTTGAAAAATGTTTAAATCAGTTTTATGAATATTATCTTTCAGTGGAAAAATTCGTGTGTAGATAATATTCGTTTTACTAGTTATTCCTGTTACTGGTTTATCATGTTTCATTTTATGAATAACTGTAGCATTCTTGGCATTGGAAGTTGAAAATAGTTTAATTGGAATTTTGTATAGAGAGGCAATCTCAACAGCTTGTGAATGGATCACACTAGCACCCTTATCAGCCATTTCAACAGCTTCTGTATAGCTGGCATTCTGTATGTTGACGGCATCCGGGATTTGGTGTGGATCTGCTGTTAACATGCCTTCAACATCCGAATAAATTTCTATATGATCTGCCTTTAAAGCTGCCGCCAGAATACTGGCAGTTGTATCACTGCCGCCTCTACCGAATGTAGTAATTTCACCATTTTCACTAATTCCCTGAAATCCTGTCACTACCGGAACCTGACCACTATTGATTACCATAATCAAATTATCAGGAATTATTTTCATTATTCTGGCCTGATTATAATTTTCATCAGTTATGATACCAGCTTGCATTCCGTTTAAGGCAATAGCATTAATCTTCTTTTGTTGTAATGTCTGCACCATGACAACAGCAGAGATAAGTTCTCCACATGACATAAGCATATCTTTTTCACGAGGAGTGATATTTTCAAAGATGGAAGTTGCTGTTTGCAAAAGTGTATCGGTAGAATATGGATCTCCTTTCCTGCCAATTGCTGAAACAACTACAACTGGAGAAAATCCTTTTTTAATAGCAGTTGCAACATGCTCAGCAGCTTTGCTTCTGATCTCTGTATTCTGTAATGATGTACCCCCAAATTTTTGAATTATAATTTTCAAAATATTATCCTAGATCAGCAATTCAGCAATTTGAACTGCATTTAAGGCTGCACCTTTGCGCAGATTATTTGCCACGATCCACATACTGATTCCATTTGGTTCGGTGAGATCTTTGCGTAATCTGCCCACCATAACATCATCATAAATTTCGCTCATAATTGCTATCGGGTATTTATTGTTCTCAATATCATCAACGAGTTTAATTCCCTTAGTTTTTAAATATATTTTTTTTAATTTATTGATCGAGATATGATTGTTAGTTTCAATATAAACCGATTCGGAATGACCATAGAAAACCGGAACACGGGCAGCAGTAGCAGTTATTTTTATCTTATTATTACCTAATATTTTCTTAGTTTCATGTATTAGTTTCATTTCTTCTTTGGTATAACCGTTATCTTCAAATACATCAATATGCGGCAGAATATTAAAGGCAATCTGATGCGGATATACTTTACGAGTTGTTTTTTTATTATTCAATATTTGTGATGATTGTTCAGTTAATTCATCTATTGCACTTTTACCTGTACCTGATACAGATTGATATGTGGATACAATTATTCTGTTTATTCCAACTTCATCCAGAATCGGTTTAAGAGCTATAACCATCTGAATTGTAGAGCAATTTGGATTTGCAATAATTCCGCTATGATTCATTATGCTTTGAGGATTTACTTCAGGTACTATAAGAGGAACATGTGAATCCATTCTGAAGGCACTGCTGTTATCAATAACTATAGCTCCTGTCTTAACAGCTATCGGAGCAAATTTCCTACTTACAGTGCTTCCTGCACTGAATAAAGCAATATTAATGTTTTCAAAACTATTTTTGTTTGGCTCTTGAACAGTAAATTCCTTTTTCTTGAAGAAGATAGTTTCACCAGCAGATCGTTCCGAAGCTAATAGAACAAGATCTTTAATTGGAAATTTCCGCTCTTCCAAGATCTTGACTATCTCTCTTCCTACTGCTCCTGTTGCTCCCACAACAGCTACATTGAATTTACTCACTAATTACTCCAGCAATTTCAAAAAAGGAGAAGTCACTGTGACTTCTCCTAATTTTACTTTTTATCCTTCTATTTCATTTCAGCTTTTATTACTTCAGCCAAACGCTTCACACCAATTTTATTCTGCTCTTTGGAAACATATGAGAAATTAATTCGCATTGTGTTCCTACCTTTGCCATTACAATGGAAAGCGTGACCGACAACAAAGGCAACTTTTTTCTCAATTGCCTTCTTAAAGAGAATTTCTGAATCCATATATTCTGGTAAGGTAACAAATAGGAATAACCCGCCTTCAGGTTTTGTCCATGTAACACCTTCGGGCATATATTTTTCAAAGGCTATCATCATGATTTCTTTCTTCTCTTTATAAAGTTTGATAGTTTTTTTAAGGTTTGTATCAAAGTAACCTTTTTCAATATACTTTGCCGCGATCTTTTGTACGAAAGGTGATGTGCAAAGATCTGTTGCTTGTTTAGCTTTAATAAATTGATCTACGATCTCAGGATGAGCTATTACCCACCCGATCCTAAATCCGGGAACAAATATCTTAGAGAAAGTTCCCAAATTTATAACCTGACCTTTGCCTTCCAGTGTATATAAACTTTCCTGATGTTCACCTTCAAATCTGATCTCTTTGTATGGGCTGTCTTCAATAATTAGAACATCATATTTTCTAGCGAGTTCAATGATCTCTTTTCTTCTTTTTTCAGGCATCGTTACACCGGCAGGATTTTGAAAATCGGGGATAATATAGATGAATTTAGGAAGATCATTTGCAGCTTTAAGTTCTGTAAGTTTTACTTTCAGATCGTCAGAACGCATTCCACTTTC
>JAQICU010000212.1 GCA_027858325.1 Candidatus Cloacimonadota bacterium | reverse complement strand
CTGAAGCGGATGGTGCTTGGTCAGTCTATACTGCTGATGTAGACAGCGATGGAGATATGGATGTGCTTTCTGCTTCTAATGCTGATGATAAAATTGTCTGGTATGAAAACGATGGAGATGAGAATTTTAATACACATATTATAACAACAAATGCAGATAAAGCTAGTTCGGTCTATGCGTTCGATATTGATGAAGACGGAGATATAGATATACTCTCAGCTTCTTTTAGAGATGATAAAATTGCCTGGTATGAAAACGATGGAGATGAGAATTTCAGTACTCATATTATTACTACTGAAGCGGATGGTGCTTGGTCAGTCTATACTGCTGATGTAGACAGTGATGGAGATATAGACGTACTTTCAGCTTCTTGGAATGATAGTGAAATTACCTGGTATGAGAATGATGGAGATGAGAATTTTTACACAAATCCTATCGTTTCACGTGCGGATTGCGCTACATCAGTCTATGCTGCTGATGTTGATGAAGACGGAGATATGGACGTGCTTTCAGCTTCTAGTTCTGATCAAAATATTGCCTGGTATGAGAATAACGGAAATGAAAATTTTAGTGCTCATATAATAACTTCGAGTGCAAACGGCGCTTTATCAGTTTATGCACTTGATGTGGACGATGACGGAGATATGGACGTGCTTTCAGCTTCTAGTTTGGATGATAAAATTGCCTGGTATGAAAACGACGGAGATGAGAATTTCAGTGCTCATATAATAACTTCGAGTGCAAACGGCGCTTTATCAGTCTATGCTATTGATATAGATAGTGATGGAGATATAGACGTGCTTTCCGCTTCTAGTCTCGATAATAAAATAGCTTGGTATGAAAACGATGGAGATGAGAATTTTAGCACTAATGTTATTTCAACAAGTGTAAATGGTGCAACATCAGTCTATGCCGTTGATGTGGATAGTGATGGAAATATGGATGTGCTGTCCGCTTCATACAACGGAACACCAATACACAATGGTGAAATTGTCTGGTTTGAGAATGATGGTGATGAAAACTTCATAGACCATGTAATAACCGCAAGTGAAGAAGAGTTTCATTCTGTTTATGCTGTTGATGTCGATAACGACGGAGACATGGATGTCCTTTCTGCTTCTATTGGTTGTGATAATATAGCCTGGTATGAAAACGATGGAGATGAAAATTTCAGTACTCATATTATTACTACTGAAGCGGATGGTGCCTGGTCAGTTTATGCTGTTGATGTCGACAACGACGGAGATATGGATGTGCTTTCTGCTTCTACAGGTGATGATAAAATTGCCTGGTATGAAAACGATGGAGATGAGAATTTTAGCAACCATACAATAACCACAAATGCAGATTGTGCCTGGTCAGTTTATGCCGTTGATGTCGACGACGACGGAGATATGGATGTGCTTTCAGCGTCATGTTTTGACAATAAAATTGCCTGGTATGAAAATCTACAACTCACTGGAATTAATGAAGACAATAATTTAACACTTACTTCTAATGATATTTTTAACTTTCCTAATCCTTTCAATCCAACTACAACAATTGAGTTTTCTATCCAAAATGATTCAAAAGTTGAACTTACTATTCACAACATCAAAGGGCAGAAGGTAAAATCCTTATTAAAAGACCAAATAACAGCAGGGGAACACTCTATTGTCTGGAATGGTGAAGATACTTCAGGAAAGCAAGTAAGCTCAGGAGTTTATCTTTACAAACTAAAAGTGAATGGTAAAACTGAAGCAGTTGGGAAATGTTTGTTATTGAAATAAAGATGCTGCTAACAGGTGTATCTGTAGATTTCCACAGCATACACGGACCATTAAACAACATTCCGCTTCGCTCCAGTTTGTTCGGGACTCAGACTAACAAATAAGTAATTTTATTTTATAGGCTATTCCACATATATCCTGATCGTAGTTGGTGGTCTACCCTCTTCTTCTTCCACTTCCATATTGAACAGATCACCCACTTCGCCACTGGAAACCATATCCATGATCTCTTGCCAATTGATCGAGGAGAAATCAAAATTACTGCTTTCAATATGTGCATCGAAGTTTGCATTTTTAGGAATGAACTTCATACCTATTTGAGCGAGTTTTACCGGAATCGATAAATTAAGCTTCGGTTTATCACTTCCTTCCTGTGTAATGAGAATATGCAATTTTCTTCCCGATTTTGAACTTACAGGTTTTGGATTCAATGCTTCCAGGAGTTTGGCTGCTTCTTCCGCAGAGATTTTGCCATCGGCCACCATATTTATTATTCTTTTCTTCTCTTCCATTATCTACCTTCCATTGCTGTTATCAGCTTCTCTGCTTCATCTGCTGTGATCTTTCCATCCGCTAACATCTGCAGGATCTTCAACCTGCTTCTTTCATCAACTTTTGTGCGTTCATTCTCAGTAAGATCTCGATCTTTAACTCTTTCATGCACTTCCTGTACAACTTTGGAGATACCTTCATTTATCTTTTCTTCGGTCTGCTCTTTAAATTCCGGACTTGAAAATTTCTCTACGACACCCTTCATTTTATCCTGAACTTCAGACATGATATCACTCATATCAGGGATCTCAATATTCTTCATTGCTTCCCGTGCGCTTTCCATACCTTTTTTTACAGTATCGGAATATTCATCGGGAATATTCTTTAAAGACTTTTCTATCATATCACCTACAAAACTCAGATCAATATTCTTCTTTGATTTCGCAGTATCTACCAAACGAATTGTCCCATACTCATTTTCAGCCATTATCTTCACAGTACCGGCACCTTTCACCATGTTCAAATTTTTCTCATCTCCAATATTCAGCCCTTCATCAAGCCCATCGTAATCACCCTTTAACCCAACATAAAATTTACCTAATTTGTTTTTTGCAGCAATTTTGTAAGGGATGTTATCAGGAATAACGAGATGAATTCCACCCATTTGATTCTTAAAATTAAATTTACCTTTTTCAACATCTTGGAACTCATAATAGATGTTTCCATTTTCATTATTAATAGATGCTGAATCAAATCCTGCAGCCAGGATCTTGATAGAACTATTCTCAGAATTCAGGATCAGCTCTCCTTTACAATTTCCAAATTTTATTGGACTGTTCTCTGTTATGATCTTAATTTTACCAGAACTGTTTTTTATTGATAATGGACAGTTCTCAAAAGTCAGGATAATATCACCAATATTTTTCGTAATTTCAATCGGACCATTCTCGGATGTAATTTGCAGATCACCTGAATTTTCAGTAACAAAGACCGGACCATTCTCATTTTGAATCTTATGAGAACCAACCAATTCCATCAATGAAATATGAGCATTTTCTGTTTTTGCATCAACATGAGTTTTCTTTGGAACATTCACATCAATTTTTATATTTTTTATATCGAATTCTTCATTAGTGTTTAATGTGAGTGAATTTTGCTTTTTATTGTATTCACAACTTACTACTTTGCTAAGATCATCATCCACCCAATCTTCATATTTTACTTTTGCCTCAATTTCAATACGGGCTGTTGTATCTTCACTACCGGAAATATTCACACCATAATTCCCAGAAACAAATTCTACTTTCAAACCATCTTTAACTTCATATTCATAATTCAGTTTCAGCTGTTTCATCATTACCCCCTTTTCTTTAATTCGGAAAGTGCTTCTTCCACAGTTATATTACCTTTTTCTATTTCATCTAAAATTTCCTGGGATTTCACATCGTTTTCTTTCCGATCGTTTACGCATAATGCAGAAGTTATTTCAGCTAGTTTATTCTTTACCGTAGGATATGAAATATTCAACGCTTTTTCTACCTCTTTAATATTTCCACTACAACAAAGAAACGTTTTTGCAAATTCCTGCTGAGCCGGTGATAAAAGTGATAGATCGCCTATCCCAAATTTACCTTTGATAATGGTATCACACTCCGGACAATGATATTCCACTATCTCCAAGTTGGAATTACATACCGGACACTGTTTCAATCTTTTATTCATTTTCTCCTCCTTGCCTGTGAGATAATTTATTTTTGTAATTAATTATGTCAAACTTTTTATTAATTATATTAAGATATATATTAATATATTTAATTTTTATACTTACTTATTGAATGTTTTTTGAGAATTCTCTGGGATAAAGTGTATTTCTAATTAGCTCCATAATTTATCTTGGGATGAAAATATGCAAAACCTAGATGAGGTTGAAACTCGTTTTATTTTATTGAAATTTATCCACGGCTTGAAAGCCGTGGCAATTCAAAAAGCCGTGGCAATTCAGGAAATACTCTAAAACTTCAGTTGCAAGGAATATTTAATGAAAGAACATTACTCATGAACTATTTCGGTTCATTAATAATTAATTCAGCATAGTAACCATCTTCGATTTTTTCCATTTTGAATCCCCGAGTTTTAAACATATGCAGCATTATATGGTTTGTTGCCATGATATTTGCACATATTGTTTGAATACCACGTGCTTTGGCAATTTCATAAATATAATCGGTAAATTTATTACCTAGTCCCAGATTTTGCCAGGGATCTGCAATCACAATAGCAAATTCGGCAGTTTCATTATATTGATCTGCGATCAATCTGACAACACCCGCCATCTTTTTTCTGCCATCTTCTTCAACTTCAGCAATAATGGCAATTTCACGATCATAATCAATTTGCGTGTAGCGAATAAGTTGTTCGTGAGAAATATCTTTGATCAGTTGGAAAAAGCGGAATCTCTGTGTACGCTCGGAGAAATTTGAGAACATCTCTTTTTCCATAAATTCATCTTCAGGTTTGATTGCTCTTAAGGTTACTTTCTGTCCATTTGTCATTGTGTGTTCGGTTGTAAATTCAGATGGATAAGGTGAGATAACCAAATGTTTGTAATAATTTTCTTCTGCAACCTTTACTGTTTTATCCAACAAAACTTTTGCATCTAAAACTACTCCCCCTCTTTCATCAACACCAAAGGGATTAATATCAATTTCGAGAATTTGCGGAAAATCCATCAGCAAATAGGCGAATTTATAGAGCAGGAATTGGATAGAAGTAATATCTGCACCGGGCATACCTCGATATCCTTTGATCAGTTTATAAATTTTTGTATCTTCAATGATCCGCATTGCCAGAGCCATATTCAAGGGGGGTAAACCTATGGTTGTATCTTTAAAAACTTCAACTGCAACTCCACCCATTCCAAAAACGATAGTAGGTCCAAAAATCGGATCTTTCTTACAACCGATGATCAACTCATATTTTCTCTTCATCATCTGTTCCACAAAAACACCTCTGATATCTGCATCCGGAACTTTTTCCCTGGAAGATTTCAATATTCTCGAATAGGCAATTTTTGCTTCTTCTTTATTAAGAATATTCAAGATCACACCACCAACATCCGTTTTATGTAGAATATCCGGTGAAGCGATCTTCATCACAAGCGGATAGCCGATTTCTTCTGCTAAAGCCATTGCTTCTTTTTCTGTTTTGGCAAGTCCATTCTTAATAACCGGGATCTGATAGTTAGCGAGAAACTGTTTTGCTTCAAATTCTGTCATTACTGTTCTATTATCATTCAGAACATGATCAATAAGTTCTTGATTTTTATTCTTTTTCGGTTGGAACTCATGTGGAATATGAGAAGGTGTTTCATGTAGAATTTCTAAATTTCGGGAATGATCATACATGAGCATGAAGCATTTAACAGCATTTTCCGGAATTTGATAAACTGGTATATTGTTTGTTTCCAAAATCTTCTGTCCTTCCGCGATATCATCTGCACCCATCCAGGATGCCAAAACAGTTTTTTTACAATTCTTGGAAATGGCAGAAATTTGTCTGGCTATTTCAGTTGAATCGGTCATTGATTGAGGAGTTAGTATTACCAAAATTCCATCTACATTTTTATCTTTTGAACAAAGTTCCACTGCTTTTGCATATTGCTCTGGTCCGGCGTCCCCCAGTACATCGACAGGATTTCTCTTACTCCAGTAAGGAGAAAGATGCTTATTCAATTCACTAACAGTTTCATCAGATAATTTTGCGATTTTACCGCCTTTTGCAATTAGCGTATCTGTAGCAATCACTCCCGGACCTCCGGCATTAGTTACAATTGCCAGCCTGTTATTCGATGGTTTTGGCTGCATTGCTAAAGCTTGAGCAATATTGAAAAGTTCTTCGATCGTATCAACTCTAATAACTCCAGATCTTCTAAAAGCAGCATCAAAAACAAAATCATTTCCCGCTAAACTTCCCGTATGAGACATCGCAGCCTGTGCACCTTCCGTACTTTTACCAGCTTTAAGTACAATAATCGGTTTATTTCTTGCAAATGCTCTTGCTGCACTTAAGAAACTTCTAGCATCGGTAAGTGACTCCATATAAATAACAATACTATTCGTCTGTGGATCACTTCCAAAATAATCTATCAGATCATGAAAGCTTACATCCATCATCGAACCAATAGAAACAAAATGACTAAATCCCACATTCTGTTTTATAGACCAATCAAGAATAGCAGTACAAAGAGCACCACTTTGAGAAATAAAAGCAATCTTACCGGGTAAAGCCATTTTACTGGCAAAACTGGCATTAAATTTGATAGAAGGTTTTATAAATCCAAGGCAGTTTGGTCCGATCAGTCTCATTTTATATTTTCTGATAGTTTCAGCAATCTGTCTCATTAATTCTTTACCATCTTCGCCTGCTTCTGCAAATCCTGCAGAAATTAGCAATACTCCGGAGACTCCCACTTTACCGCAGCTTTCCACAATTGCAGGAACTGTTATGGCCGGTGTAGCAATTATTGCCAGATCAATCTTGTCCGGTACATCTCCTAAGTTGGGATATGCTTTCACACCAAGGACATTAGTTCTTTTAGGATTTATTGGATATACAATTCCATCGAATCCTGAACCGATGATATTGTTCATTAATGAAAATCCAACACTCCCTTTTTTTGTAGTAGCACCGATAATTGCTACTACTTTTGGATTGAATAATTTTGTTAATTTTTTTGATGTCATTTTTTGTTCCTCTATATTATTTATTTAAATCGATTTCCAGTATTTTTTCAAAAGCTGCATAGTTAAAGCTTTTCGTCCTTCATATTCCTGATGTACCTGGATAAGAGAATCTGTGTATCTTTCTCTGTATTGCATTTGACGATTATTTATTCCATCCAGAAAATTATAAAGACATAGTGGAAAAATTTTGATATTGTAACCGCCTTCAAGGGTTGCAAACACATTTTTGAAATTTTCAGAAATTAGTTTTCCAACTTTGTAGAATGTATTCACAGTTAACCTGAGATCCAGCAAAAGATCATATTGATGAGAATCAAAACCAACAGAGATACCTACAATATCAGGTTTAAATTCCTTAGCTACCGGTAAAAATGATTCAAATGCATTCATAAAAATTTCGTCACCGCTCCCCGGTGGAAGTGGGACATTAATCGTAAATCCTTTGCCTTCACCTTCACCAATCTCATCTGCATCTCCACCACCAGGAAAGGCAGGGTACTGGTGTAATGACCAATACATAATTTTATTTGAATCATATAAGAATTTTTCTGTACCGCAACCCAAATGTCCATCGATATCAATAATTAAAACGCGTCTCCCTTTATTTGCATGATATTGAGCTGCGATGGCGATATTGTTGAACAAGCAGAACCCCCTGGAATGATCTTGATGAGCATGATGCCCTGGAGGACGGGTTAAAGCAAAATCTCCGGTCTTAGATGCCATGATGGTTGCTCCCACAGCATAGATCGCAGCTTCATAGCTTCCTTCCGAAACAAATGTATCAGCATCCGAATGTCCACCACCTTTATTACTGAGATCCTTGATTCTTTTAATATACTCAGGGGTATGTACAAGTTCCAAATATTTTTCACCATTTTCTAATTTAGTAACTGGTATTTCACCAAGTGAAGATAGTCGCTTAATGTTTTCCGGATGCATTCCGGTATCATGTTTCAAAAACACTGGGTTATAGATCAATTGCATCTTTACTCTCTTTTATTATTATATAGTATCAATATTATATTTTCTCATAATTCCATTCAGAAAGCGATTGGATCAATTTATTGAAATCATCAATATAATTGGGTGCTACATCAACTTGCAGATACGGTTCATCTTTATCTGGAGTAGTATAATTACACCATCCTTCAAAAGATTCAAGTATATAACCTAAATATATCAATTCTTCACGGGGAACGTTAATAATAACTCGTTCAGTTCCATCCAGCAAAGTTTCTCTATCAGCAATAGAAAATTTCATCCAATCCTCAAAAACAATTTTATCGCAGTGCGTATTGCAGAACTTCCTCTATCGTATCAACCAGGATAATATTCAAACCTTTTTTGATCTCATTATTTACTTCGGTTAGAGATGGTTCATTCTTTTTGGGAATTATCACATTCTTAATCTTTGCTCTTTTCACAGCTATCAATTTCTCGGCGAGTCCGCCAATTGGCAGAACATTTCCAGAAAGTGTTATTTCGCCCGTCATAGCAAAATTATGTTTTACTTTTCTATCGGAAAGTATCGATATTATCGCCGTAACTAACGTAACACCGGCAGAAGGTCCATCTTTGGGAATTGCACCTTCGGGAATGTGAAGATGAAGATCACATTTTTTATAAAAATTCTCATCGATATTATATTTTTTTGCATGTAGTCTGGCATAACTGAAAGCAGCCTGAGCTGATTCCTGCATCACATCACCCAATTGTCCAGTAAGTTTTAAGTTCCCTTTACCCTTAACTTTTACTACTTCTATTTGCAATGTCTCTCCACCGAATCTGGTCCAGGCAAGCCCCGTAACAAGACCCACAGCATCTTTTCTGTTAACTTCGGAATAAAGGTGTTTAGGAATACCAAGGTATTCTTCCAGGTCAGAAGGTTGAACCGAAACTAATCCCTTTAATTTTCCTTCAATATACTTTTTAGCGATCTTTCTGAGGATTTTAGCGATCTGTCTTTCCAATCCGCGTACACCTGCTTCTCTTGTATAAAGTTTGATTATTCTCTCTAACGTATTCTTGAGATATTTGATCTTCACTTTCCCTTTCAAATCATGTTCTTTAATAACCTTAGGAACCAGATGTTTAGTGGCGATATGGATCTTCTCATAAGCTGTGTAACCGGGGATTTCTATCACTTCCATTCTGTCCAGCAAAGGCTGAGGAATTGAGTTAAGAGTATTAGCCGTAGTAATGAAAATCACCTGAGAAAGATCATATTCAAAATCAAGATAATGATCACGGAACGAGTCATTTTGTTCAGGGTCTAATACTTCCAATAATGCGGAGGCAGGATCACCTCTGAAATCGCTGCTCATTTTATCTATCTCATCCATCATAATAAGCGGATTTGTAGTTCCAGCTTTTTTCATACTTTGAATGATCACACCCGGAAGTGCACCAACATAAGTTCTGCGGTGACCTCGTATCTCAGCCTCATCTCGAACACCACCCAAAGATAATCTCACAAATTTTCTATCCATGGCTCGCGCAATTGATTTTCCTAATGAAGTCTTGCCTACTCCGGGAGGACCAACAAAGCATAGGATCTGTCCTTTTACTTTTTCTGCCAATTTAACAACTGCAAGATACTCCAAGATTCGTTCTTTAACTTTTACCAGTCCGTAATGATCGTCATCCAGGATATTTTGCGCAACATTAAGAGTGAAATCCTTCAATTGTGGTTCATCCCAGGGGAGATCTAATATCCAGGTTAGATATGTATGAGTAACCGAATATTCCGGAGAATAGGAATTCATATGAGCAAAGCGTTCAAGCTCGCCTACTGCTTTCTTTTTTGCTTGCTCACTCAGATTTGCTTTTTCAATTTTTTTCTTGAATTCAAGTAATTCGGTTTTATCTTCTTTGGTTATACCAAGTTCTTTATGGATAGCCTTTAACTGCTCATTTAAATAATATTCACGTTGTAATTTACTCAATTTGCTTTTCACCGTACCATCTATCTTATACTCCAGCTTCAGTATCTGAATTTCCTCGATGACAATTCTATACAATTGAGAAATCGATTCGAAAAGATCACTCAATTCAAAAAGTTGCTGTTTCTTACTTGCATCTAACTGGACATTTGATAGTGCATAATAAAAGAACTCATCAGCGCTCTCAGCATCACTAAGCGGTATCATTGCTTCTTCCGGAATCGATCGATTGAGATCAACATAGCTCTTAAAAGCTTTTCTGAAAGAACGTAATAATGCCTCACTTTCCAACTCACTTTCCGAAAATATTTTGTCTTGAACCACATAATTTGCAGTTAAATATTTCTTGTTCCTGCGATATTTTTCTACCACTATTCGCTTTTCACCTTCCACTAGTAATCTCATATTTCCATCTGGAAGCTTCATTATCTGCAAGATCGTACAAATAGTTCCATACCTGTACAGATCCCTGGCTTTGGGATCTTCGTCAGTCTCAGTTTCAAATTTTTGAGTTACACAGATTATTTTTTTTTCACTAACCAAAGCCGTTTCAGCAGCATGAATAGAAAGCTTTCTGCCAACTAGAAGTGGTGTTATTGTATTGGGCGTCAATAGTAAATTCCTCAATGGAATAACAGGTAAATTCCCCGAATTATTTTTATTTAATGTCACATCTTTCTCAGCCATTTAACCTCCAAACTTAATGTAGGAAAAATTTCCATATCTTATAGGTCAATAATTATTTATTAATAAGAGCTGGTTCAATCCTCTCGAATGAACTATATATTTTTCTCGTTGCGAAGTTGTACTTCGTAATGTTAGTGTTAGGGAAGTTTAACTTCCACATCAATTGTGTTCCTTTCCGGCAGTTACCGGATAGGACAAGAGTCGGAAACAATGCGGACTGCTCGGAACGAGAAGTCCAACTGTTTTAACCCTTGAAAAGATTTATCTGCCACTGGCAGGTTTCTTTCAGATTAATAATTATCACCAATCCTGAAAGAGTCAAAATGTAAGATTCTTTGTAAGAAACTTTTTCAAAGTTATTGTAATCTTATCTTCTTGAAAATTCGAAGGGATCGAAATTATGTCCAAATGAGAAATAGATGTGACTTTTTTTATCCTCATCTAGAGCTACACCAATTCTGAATGAACCTAAGAAAGTGTTATATCCCAGTTTTATACCGACAGCTTTGAATAAGTCATCTTCCGGGATCCAGTAATCAATATCTCCAAGTTGTAGCACATTGAATTGCAGGTCACAGAAAAAATCTTTTAACGGATTAATTCTCATTGCAATAGTATTGATCTTATAAATTGCAGCACTTTTCTCTGCAGGATAAAGTCCCATAAAGCTATCAATTCCGCCAATGTAAAACGGATCGAATTCCTCTTCTTTACTATCAAAATGTGAGCCATATTCAAATTGATATTTTACAGAGAAATTATTACCAAATGGTAACAACATTCTCAATTTGGAATAGAATTTCTTATTCCCTATTTCACTGTAAATTCCCTCTCTTGCAGTTGAAAGTTTTGCCAGAAATTGTACTCCACGCATTGGAAAGATATAATCATTTAAGCTTTCATGATAAAGTTTAATGCCTAATCCGGAAGAATAAAACTCACTATTTTCAAATTCACCAATATGCTTATATAACCTGGATCTATATGTGTATCCGTAAATCTCTGCAGCAATTGAATTCCTAGCGTAAAACCCGATACCCGAAGTTGCACCAAATTCTAAAGAATACACACTGTTCGTTTTTGTGTGATCTTCTCCGAATGAATAAAGCTGCTGTTCTTTTACATACGGAAAAGTTCGAAAATAGATCCCCCAATGTTTCCCGAAATTCTTAACATAATCTACATTCAATTCATTTTTATCACCAATTTGTGCATTTACCAGTAGTTTTGAATTGTGCTGAACAAGATTATTCAACTCAAGTGTTAATCCGATTACTAATTCTTGATCTGTAATGGAAGATAGAGAAAAACCAAGTCGTTTTCTGTTCCTTTCTTTAACCTTCAAGATTAATTCGTATTCATCATTTATGTGTTCAATCACAGGATAGATATATTTAAATAGTTGGGAATTGTACGCACCTTGAACTGCCTGAAGAATTTCGTTTTTAGAATATAAGATGCCTTTTTTCAAGCCAACATATTCCTTGATCTTTGCATTACTCAAATGGTCATTACCAATAACCAAAATTTTTCTGAAGCTAATTTTAAATAGTGTGGCGTCTACAAATTTTTTCTCTTTACGTTTAGGAAGTTTTTCAAGTTCTTCAATATGCTTCCGTGCCGCAATTTCTCCCAGATCAATAATTTTCATTTTGCTGTTAAAATTATAATTGGAAAGAGTAAGAAGATCCGGTTTGATCAAGATATCACAGAGTTCTAAAGATCGTTTTACATTATCTGTCATACTGAAATTAATTGTCTGATCTAGCACTTTGATAAGATTATCTAAATTCTCTTTAGTTCTTAAATCAGAATTCAACTGCAAACCGATAATTGTATCAGCACCCATTTCTTTCACGATTTCAGAAGGCAGATTTGCTCTGATACCACCATCAATATAAAGTTCATTTCCCAGTTTCATCGGTTCTAATATAGATGGAGCAGACATCGAAGCACGCATTGCTTCATGAAGATTACCTTTATCAAAAACTTTTATCTCTCCCGTTATAATATTCGTTGCCACACATTTGAAAGGAATTGGAAGCTCATTGAAATCATTGATATTTGATGCTGCATATGTATAATCAAAAAGTGTATTTATTAATTTAGCCCCGGAGAATAAAGCTTCGGGAAGTCCGGGACGAAATTTGTCATCAAGGTCAAAATAATAATTAGCATAAGGCATCCATCTTTTCTGTCCGATATATAGATCTTCCCTCGAGACAGTATCATTAAATATATTATCAAAATCCGTATTGAGGATCATCATTTCAATTTCTTTGGCAGAATATCCCATCGCATATAATCCGCCCACAACTGCGCCCATACTTGTTCCGGCAATGTAATCAACTTTAATATTTAGTTCATCAAATACTTTTAGAATGCCAATATGAGCCAAACCACGAGCACCCCCCCCGCTGAGAGCTAATCCAACCTTCTCTTCAGACTGTAGGGAGTTGACAATTAATGTAATCATCAAAACTAATATATATTTACATTTCATAAACTAACCAAAAAAAGACGAGGTTTGCACCCCGTCTTCATATTGTATATTCTTATAGGAACTTGATTATTCAGTAACATCCAATTCTGTTGTTTCTTCTTCAGTATCTTCTTCAATGATTTTTTCATCAACCTTCTTCTCTATTACTTTATCCTCTTTTTTACCACTGTAAACTGCTTCGATCATCGGTGAATATGCAACGATGAGACCAGCGAAGACAATACTTACCATACTCATTAATTTAATCAAGATATTAATTGAAGGACCTGAGGTATCTTTGAAGGGATCTCCTACTGTATCGCCAACAACAGCAGCTTTATGAAAATCCGAACCCTTACCGCCATGATGTCCTGTTTCGATATATTTCTTAGCATTATCCCAGGCACCACCGGCATTATTCATCATGATCGCCATCACAAATCCTGTTGAGAGACCACCGGCCAGAAGTCCCATAACACCAGCTACACCAAGAATCAATCCAATAACAATAGGAGTAAGAATTCCTAATAAAGCAGGAGCAACCATCTCTCTTTGTGCTCCAACAGTAGAAATTGTAACACATTTGGCGTATTCCGGTTCAGCTTTACCTTCCATAATTCCGGGGATCTCACGGAACTGACGACGAACTTCTGCCACCATATCCCCCGCTACTCTTCCAACTGCTTTCATGGTGAAAGCCGCGAAGACAAAAGTAACCATTGAGCCCATGAAGATTCCGATCAAAAATTTGGGATTCATCAAATTTACTGAATAATAGTTCATGAAATCTGAGATTGAAGCATTTGCAATATCAACAGTTCTCACTAAACCGTTTCCAAAATCTATTGTCATGACCTTCATTCCAAGGTGCATTAAACCTGTTCTCACTTCTTCCAGATAGGCAGCGAGAAGTGCCATTGCTGTAAGTGCAGCAGAACCGATTGCAAAACCTTTTCCTGTAGCAGCAGTTGTATTTCCCACACTGTCTAGAGCATCAGTTCTTTTTCTCACTTCTTCGGGAAGTTGACACATTTCGGCATTTCCACCAGCATTGTCAGCGATCGGTCCGAAAGCATCCATAGCCAGAGTAACACCTAAAGTAGCCAGCATTCCTACTGCGCCAAAACCGATTCCGTATAATCCTAATTCAGGAATTGCAAAACCTTTACTCACACTGAAGGCAGCCAAGATCGCTATACCTATAATGATCACAGGAGCTGCAGTAGATTTCATTCCTACAGCCAATCCATCGATGATAACCGTAGCTGGACCGTACTCACCCTGCTTGGCAATACCCCTGGTGGGAGCGTAAGCAGTGGAAGTGGAACGTTCAGTGAAATAACCTATTAGAATTCCAGCGAAAAGTCCAATTATACTAGCAAGGAATATACCGAATGAATATTCAGCAGGAAGCATTAGTTTTGTAATAAAATAAGCAACAATTGCGATAAGAATTGAACTGCCATAAACACCTTTGTTTAAGGCAAACATCAATTCTTTAGTGCCGGCACTTTCTTTGGTCGAAACCATATATATTCCTATTATGGAAAGAAACGCGCCTACTCCCGCCAGAACCATCGGGGCTGTAACGAACTTGATAGCCCAAGTATCCAATAGAACAGTTCCATTACCAAAAATCTGAGCAACAGCAGCCATTCCCAAAGCAGCCGTAGCCAAAATTGAGCCGGCATAAGATTCATAAAGGTCAGCTCCCATTCCTGCTACATCACCAACGTTATCTCCTACATTATCGGCAATCGTAGCCGGATTACGAGGATCATCTTCAGGAATTCCTGCTTCCACTTTTCCAACCAGATCCGCTCCTACGTCTGCAGCTTTGGTATAAATTCCTCCACCCAGACGGGCAAATAAAGCTTGAGTAGAGGCACCCATTCCAAAACTAAGCATGATCACTGTGATAGTGTGAAGTGGGAAATTAAAATAATTCAAAACGTAGAACCAAGCGGTAATATCAATAAGAGCCAATCCAACGACGACAAGCCCCATAACGGCACCGGCACGGAAAGCTACTTTAAGTCCTTTATTCAAACTTACAGAAGCTCCCTGAGCAGTTCTGTTCGATGCTAGCGTAGCAGTATTCATTCCTATCCAGCCAGCCAATCCCCTGAAAATACCACCAGTAAGAAAAGCCCATGGGATTAGCCAATGCAACACATGTAATACATGAGCCATAATGTTGAATAGAATAAAAGCGACTAAAAAGAAAATTCCAACACCTTTATATTGTTGTTTCAAGTAAGCAAATGCACCATCCCGCACGTGCTTTGCAATTGTCTGCATCTTTTCATTACCGGGATCTCCCTTTTTTACTCCTAAGTAAAAAATATAAGCGAAAATTAATGCTGTAATCGCTCCTAAGGGTGCAACATACCAAATTGTTGGTACCATCAATGAACCTCCATTTTTTTATATATTTAATTCATACTTCATAAGTTAAGTAAAATCACTCTTTTATTTAATTCTAAAATTTATTCAACAACCTTACTGTCAAGTTTCTTGTCAGCAACTCTTTCCAACTTCTTATAAAAGAATAAATTAGAAGAGTAAGACTTATTTTATCCTTCACTTGTTCTTATTTTTTATAATTTAGTAAATGCGATTCTAATTAATTATTTGACGTTAAGATCAAAGTTCTATCTTCTGCTTTTGAAGAAGAACAGATTTAGAGGAGGATTATGAAATACCCGATCCGTTCATTAGAATTCAAAAACAATAAATTATATCTGATCGATCAGAGAGCTTTACCGCAACAATATAAAAAATTCATTTGTGAGAATTACAGAGATGTTGAATTTGCAATTGCTGAAATGGTAGTTAGAGGCGCTCCGGCAATCGGTGTAACGGCAGCTTATGGAGTTGTTCTTGCTGCTTTTGAATTTAATGAACTTCCAATAAAACAATTTTTGGATCAAATGCATGAAGCTTGTGATATTATTAATAGCTCACGTCCTACTGCTGTAAATTTGATGTGGGCAATAAAGCGAATGAGATTTTTCTTAATTGATAATGAAACTCCTAAAAATGTTTTACACAAATTAAAAGCAGAAGCAAATCAAATTGCGGATGAAGATATACGAACAAATAAGAAAATGGGACAGTTCGGGAATTCTCTTATTCCCCATAAAGCTACTATTCTAACTCATTGTAACACAGGCGCACTAGCTACTGTAGAATACGGCACAGCTTTGGGAGTTATTCGTGCTGCATTTGAGGATGGAAAAGAAATATTTGTTTACGCTGATGAAACCAGACCTCGTTTGCAGGGAGCCAGACTTACAGCCTGGGAACTGGTTCAAGAAGGAATTCCAGCCACACTTATTGCCGACAGTGTAGCAGCAACTTTGATCCGTGACGGTAAGATCGATCTGATCCTGGTCGGAGCTGACAGGATTGCCATTAATGGTGATTGTGCAAATAAGATCGGTACTTTCATGCTTTCTGTGATCGCAAAAGTTTATGACGTTCCATTTTATATTGTTGCTCCAACAACAACCATAGATTTTGAAATTGAAACAGGTGAGGAGATCGAGATTGAAGAGCGTTCCAAAGAAGAGGTAACTCATATAAACGGTGTTCAAATAGCACCCGAAAATATTGATGTTTATAATCCTGCTTTTGATGTTACACCAAACGAAAATATCACAGCTGTTATCACAGAAAAGGGAATAATTAATAAGCCATTTAAAGAAAATATTCTAAAATTGAAATAGAGGAATTTATGTTATTTGAAGAAATTAGAAACAATATTGCTAGTTTAGGAAAAGAGATCGCAGCTTCCGGATTTAATCTGGGAACCTGGGGAAATATTTCGGCAAGAATTGATGACGATCACTTTGCAATTACTCCTTCAGGAATTGCCTATGAAACAATAACAGCAGAAGACATCATTGTTATCGATCTGGCAGGAAATATAATTAAAGGTAATAAAAAACCATCGATCGAACTTCCGCTGCATTCTGCTATTTACAAAGCGAAGAAAAACATAAAAGCAATAATTCATACTCACAGCGTTTGCTGCACCGCTTTTGCAATTGCTAGAAAACCAATTCCAGCAGTTTGTGAAGATATGATTCAAATTGTGGGAGGACAGGTTGAAGTTGCGGAGTACTTTCTTCCCGGTTCCAATGAATTAGCTCTATCAGCAATAACTGCACTTAAAGGCAAAACTGCCTGCATATTAGCAAATCATGGATTACTGACAGCAGCAGATACTTTAGATGAAGCTTACAAGATATCTCAAATTGTAGAGAAATCAGCTCAAGCAGTAATTTATGCCAATTCTATGGGAGGAGCTATAGAACTCTCTCAATCGGATGTCGATTTTATGCGTGATTTCTATCTAAATCAATATGGACAGAAATAAAATGATTCCTTCCAACTCAAGAAAAATGAAAGCTCTATATTTTGATAAGAAATTGGAATTAAGAAAAGACTATCCCATTCCTGTTCCAGCCAAAAATGAAGCATTGATAAAAGTAACTTTAGCTGGAATTTGCAACACCGATAAAGAGATCATGAACGGCTATGTTCCTTTTACCGGAATTTTGGGACATGAATTTGTTGGTATTGTAACAGAATGTTCTCAATTGGAATTCATCGGAAAAAGAGCAGTTGGCGAGATCAATATTGGCTGCGGAGTTTGCTCACTCTGTAAAAGAGGAATGCAAAACCATTGTCCACAAAGAAAAACATTAGGAATTAATGGAAAAGACGGAGTTTTCTCCGAATATGTAACTCTTCCCATTGAAAACCTGCTTATTGTTCCAGATGAGATCAGTGATGAAGAAGCTGTTTTCACAGAACCATTAGCTGCAGCTTTCAACATCCTGCAGAATGTAGAAATTTCTAAGCAAGATAGAGTAGCCATAATTGGTGATGGAAAACTAGGACAATTGATCGTCAGAGCCGTTTCAACAACTTTATGCGATCTCACTTTGATTGGGAAGCAAGAAAAAAAACTGGAATTAGCTCAAGATTTTTGCAAAACAATGATCTTGAATGAATCTGATGATCTGGAAAACTCTTTTGATATCGTTATTGAATGTACCGGTAATGATGCTGCTCTCTTATTTGCGGGTAATATCGTTAGACCCAAAGGAACGATCGTATTGAAAAGCACCTATGCTGGACAAATAAAATTTAATCCATCTCTCTGGGTTAGAAAAGAGATAAGGCTGATAGGCTCCCGATGTGGTCATTTTGCTCCAGCTCTGCAATTTATGCGGGAGAGCAGAATTGATTTGACAAAATTAATCGACAAAACCTTTTTAATTGATGATTGGGAAATTGCCTTTATAACAGCCTTCTCAAAAGGAGCTTTAAAGGTATTATTGAAATTAACCAAATAAAGGGAGGACGAATGAAAAAAGTATTTGTAACAATGTTGATCTTAGTTTTTGCCGTTTGTGTTTTTGCAGAAGCTAACGTAGCTATTGTGTTTGCTACAGGCGGTTTGGGTGACAAATCATTTAATGATGCAGCAATGGAAGGGATGAAGATGGCTAAAGAGCAGTACGCTATCGAATATGATTTTGCAGAACCTTCTGCAATTACAGAATATGAGACATATCTGGCTCAGTTTGCCAATTCTAAGAAATATGATCTCATCATCTCTATCGGTTTTGACCAAGCTGATGCACTAACTAAAATTTCTGAAAGATTTCCAAAACAGAATTTTGCAATTATCGACATGGTAGTAATGAACCCAAACGTAGCTTCTTATGTTTATAAGGAACAAGAACGTGGTTTTATGGTTGGATATGCATCTGCTTTAATGACGATCAAAAAAGGTGATGCAAGAATTAATGAGGATAAAGTTGTTGCTGTTATTGGTGGAATGAAAATACCTCTAATTGATGCTAACATTGCTGGATTCATGACTGGTGTAAACTATGCTGATAATGGTGTGAAAGCCATTCATTCTTATGTAGGCCATTGGGCAGATCCTGCTAAAGGTAAGGAACTCACTCTCTCTATGTATGAGCAGGGAGCAGATATTGTGTGGGGTGCTGCCGGCAGATCTGGGTTAGGTGTAATCAACGCTTCAAAAGAGAAGAATTTCTATTCGATCGGTGCAGATTCAGATCAAGGTTATCTTGCACCTGAAAATGTGCTTACGAATGGTATGAAGCGTGTTGATAATACTGTATGCATCGCTATCAAAGATGTAATAGACGGCAAATTTGAAGGTAAAATTTATTCACTCGGTCTTAAAGAAGATGCTTTAGGATATTCAATAAATCTCTTACCTGAAGATGTAATTACTGAATTAGAAATAGTTAAGAAGAAAATTATCGCGGGTGAAATTGTGATACCCGCCACGATTGAAGAAGTTAAATAGACATAATTATAGGGAACGGTTACAAGATCGTTCCCTTTTTGTTTAATAAAAAAGTCCTGTTTTGAATATTATTGAATTTAAGAGCATTACAAAAAAATTCGGTGATTTTCTTGCCAATGATAAAATTGACCTGATTATTAAAAAAGGCGAGATTCACTGTCTGCTTGGCGAAAATGGTGCAGGAAAGACAACCCTTATGAACAACCTTTTCGGGCTTTATAATCCTGAAGAAGGCGAAATATTCTTAAGGGGAAAACCCTGCAAAATGGATAATCCTAGTAAAGCTATAAAGCTTGGATTGGGAATGATCCATCAACATTTCATGTTAATCGATAGACTAACAACTACAGAAAATATTATTGTCGGTGCAGAGCCGCTAAAGAACGGTTTAGTTGACATGAGAAAAGCCAGAGAGCAAGTTAAGCAGATATCCAACAACTATCACCTGGCTGTAAAAACAGATGAAAAAATTGAGAATATATCGGTTGGAGAACAGCAACGTGTAGAGATCCTGAAAGTTCTTTATCGGAAAGCAGAAATATTGATCTTTGATGAACCAACCGCTGTTCTAACTCCTCAGGAAGTTAACGATCTTTTTACTACCATAAGAGAACTAAAAGCAGGTGGAAAAACCATAATTTTTATTACACACAAACTGGAAGAGACAATGAATATCTCTGACAGGGTAACTGTATTGCGAAAAGGAAAATTGATCGGTACTGTTAATACATCAGATACCAATCCGAAAGAACTGGCAAAAATGATGGTTGGCCGTGAAGTTCTTTTGAATGTTGATAAAGAAAAAGGTGATATTGGGGATAATGTCCTTGAAGTGAAAGACCTATCTCTAACCGGAAGACATAAGAACCTGTTATTGAAGAATATCACTATTTCTATCCGTAAAGGAGAGATCGTGGGTATTGCCGGAGTGTCGGGGAATGGACAACTAGAATTGGAAGAGTGTATTACTGGATTACGAAAAGTAACAAGCGGAAAGATAATTCTGGATGATGTAGATATTACTCATGCGTCTACCGGCATTAGACGAAAGAGAGGATTATCCCATATACCTTCAGATCGCTTAAAAAGAGGTTTAGTCCCCTCTTATGATCTAGCTAAGAATATAATTCTTGGTAGTCAGGGGA
>JAQICU010000181.1 GCA_027858325.1 Candidatus Cloacimonadota bacterium | reverse complement strand
GTCATGATTTTGCCAATTCGGATTGGAGAATTGATGTTCACGACCTCAGTTATTCATTACATCCGAACAATAATCCCGATTCAACACTATTCGAACAGTTTTCCTATGTTTATGATTTTGAATTAGATACATACATTAATAGTAATATAGATTGGATGATCTTAAACACAATCTATTCACGAGACGTAACATGTTTTTCAATTGGAGATTATGAAGAAAGAGAATATTATCACATTATTACTAATTCAAATGGAGATTCGCTTATCACGGAAGATGACGCGGCTGAATCTTTTGACTCAACTCATTTCCCAGATAATTATTACTATTTTAAAGTTACTGCTCGCGATGCCAGCCTGAATACAACTGTCGATTCTATGTTTGTATACTTCAATAATGGCATCAGTAATTCTGAAGATCATCAATTACCATTTACTAATTACAAATTGACCAATTATCCGAACCCATTCAATCCTTCAACTACGATCGTTTTCAGTTTAAACAAAGAGATCACGGAGAGCACGGATTTAAGTATTTATAACACTAAAGGGCAGAAAATTAAAGATATGTCCCTGAGCTTGTGTCATCCTGAATTTATCGAAGGACGAGGGGGAAATAACTACTCCGTTACCTGGGATGGTACCGATCAAAACAACCAACCTGTTTCCAGTGGAATTTATTTTTATAAATTAAGAATAGATGAGGAAAATATTAAATCAAAAAAAATGATCTTACTAAAATAAAAAAGGGAGAGAAGTGATGTGTAAAAGAACGATTGTAACAATGCCGGGTGACGGTATTGGAAAAGTAGTCTTAGAAGAAACGTTAAGAGTCTTGGAAGCAGCTGGTTTTAAAGCCGAATACGTTCATGCAGATATTGGGTGGAAATTCTGGTGCAATGAGGGAAATCCGCTTCCACAGAGGACATTAGACATTTTGGAAAAGCACAAAATTGCCTTGTTCGGTGCGATAACTTCCAAACCAAAAAGCGAAGCTGCCAAAGAATTGGTTCCGGAACTTGCAGACAAAGGATTCGTTTATTTCAGTCCTATCGTGGGTTTGCGTCAGCATTTCCAACTGGATATTTGCCAACGTCCGTGCAAAACTCTCAAAGGTAATCCTCTCAATTTTATCCGCAGAGGAAAAGGTGGAACAATTGAAGAGCCGGAAGTTGATGTGGTTGTATTCCGCCAAAATACGGAAGGCTTATATGGTGGAGTAGAATGGACAGATCCACCAGATCAGGTTTATGATGCCTTAATGACACATCCGAAATTTGCCAAGAATTTCGGTTGGTCACCTAAAGATGAGGTAGCAATTTCAACCAGGATTTTCACAAAAAAGTATTCCGAAAGAATTATCCGCTCAGCTTTCGAATATGCTAAAAAATTCGGTTATAAAAAAGTAACCCTTTGTGAAAAACCAAATGTGATCCGTGAAACTAGCGGAATGATGTTGGCAATCTGCCGTGATATGGAAAAGGAATATGAAGGTATCTGGTTCAATTATACAAATATTGATGCGCAAATGATGTGGCTGACCAAAAATCCTGAAACTTATGGTGTGATCATTGCCGGAAATATGTTCGGAGATATTGTTTCCGACGGTTTTGCCGGACTTATCGGTGGACTCGGATTTGCCTGCAGTGCCAATATTGGAGAAGAAGTTGCCATATTTGAACCTACTCACGGCTCAGCTCCGAAGTATGAAAATCTTGAACCTTCTATCGTTAATCCAATTGCAATGATGATGTCGGCTTGTATGATGCTGGATCACATTGACGAAAAAACTATCGCAACAAAAATCCGAAATGCTGTGGCTAAGGTAGTGGAAGAAGGAAAAATCCGTGCTTACGATATGATGAAACTTAGCGGTTGCCAAGAAGTTTTAGATCAAGGTGCAGCTTCTACCAAAGAAATGACCGACGCAGTTATTGCGGCGTTGTAGAAAATACTTTGAATAACGTATCCAAGCTGGGGCTTGGATACGAGAAATTTAGAAGTGAATATGATCCTCGTTCTCAGGTTCATTTTGGGAACGCAGTTTTGTCTTTCTGACGATTCTTTCACCCCAAGCTATTCAGCGGGGCAGGCGTTGTTCTCAGGAAGAATCTCGGTTTTATTAAAGAATAATTTTCTGGTTTCCAAGCTCAGCTTGGAAAAATAACAAGGAGAGAAAAATGCAAATAAAAGAACTTTGGCCCGAAATCGCCTGGATCAAAAATGACGATCTGAGAGAAAAAGTAATCAAAACTTGGAAATTGGCTTTGGAAAAAAGCGTTCTCACATCGGAAGATTTGCAGAACATTCCATTCACACTTCTGTGTGGTCCCGACCTTAAAGTAACGTTTATGGATCACAAACGCAGTGTGGTTCACATTGCCAAAGCAGCAGGTGAAAAATGTAATGAATTCTATCATGGAGAGCTTCCTGTAAATATGGATGTGCTCATTGCCGGCGCTATTCTGGCAGATGTCGGTAAACTTCTGGAATATGTTTTGGATGAAGAAGGCAAAGCAATTCAGGGAACCTATGGGAAATATTTACGTCATCCATTCAGTGGTGTTTCTATAGCAGAAGAATGCGGATGTCCACCCGAAGTTTGTCATATCATTGCCACTCACGCAGGTGAAGGAGATATGGTGAAAAGAACCACAGAAGCATATCTGGTTCATCACGCAGATTTTATGACATTCTTGCCGTTCAAAGAAAGATTGAAAGTGTAATTAGTAATTCGTAATTAAAATAAGGAGGAAAATTATGGCTTTAACAATGATAGAAAATATCCTGGCAAAGCACAGCGACAAAGATGTAGTGAAGCCGGGCGAGATTATCGATATTGTAATCGATGTACGTGCTGCCAGAGATTTCGGTGGACCTAATGTAGTGAAAAATTTGATAAATAACGGTTTGGAAGTAGATGATGTGGCAAAAACATATTTCACATTCGATTGCTATCCGACTACTTCCGATCCGAAATATGCTACAAGTCAGCAATTTTGCAGAACTTTTGCACGAGAAAAAGGGATCAAGGTTTATGATGTGAATTCTGGAATCGGAACGCATCTTGTGATAGAAAAAGGTCTGGCAACTCCGGGTTGTACATTTATTTCCACGGATTCTCACGCCAATATTTTAGGATCTATCGGAGCTTTCGGGCAGGGAATGGGCGACCAAGATATTGCTGCGGCTTGGGCGAGCGGTAAAAGCTGGTTCAAGGTTCCCAAATCCGTTAAACTCACATTCACAGGTAAAAGACCGAAGAATATTTACGCCAAAGATATCGTGCTGAATCTGCTGAACAAATTCGGAGCGAACACGCTTTTGGGCTACGCTGTGGAGTTGTATGGCGAGGAAATCGATAAACTCACTTTGGATGAGAGGATCACGATATCTTCAATGGCAACGGAGATGGGAGCAATTATCGTGCTCATTCCACCATCGGAAAAGATTATGGAATTCTGCCAAAATCGTTCAGGTAGGAAACTGACAAAAGTAGAAGCTGATGAAGATGCCGTTTACGATAAAATCTTGGAATTGGATATTTCCAAATTTATCCCAATGGTTTCTCGACCCGGACATCCCGATGATTCTGTAAATATCGCCGAAGTCTTCAAAACAAAGATTGACAGCGGCTTTATAGGAAGCTGCACGAACGGTAGAATCGAAGATATGCGCATAGTTGCCAAAGTTTTGAAAGGAAGAAAAACAGCTCCGGGAGTAGTTTTGAAGATAGTCCCATCCACAGATGAAGTTTGGAATCAATGCTTGAAAGAAGGCATCATTGACATCTTTAAAGAAGCGGGTGCACTCGTCGGAAACGCTGGTTGTGCCGGTTGTGCAGCAGGACAGATCGGGCAGAACGGTCCGGGCGAAGTGACGATTAGCACTGGGAATAGGAATTTTGCAGGTAAGCAGGGCAAGGGCGAAGTCTATCTTGGCTCTCCAGCCGAAGTTGCAGCCTCCACGATCGCGGGTTATATAACAACTCCCGATAGAATTCCCGAAATTCCTGTAGAATTCAAGCCGACAGGAAAAACCGAGAAAGTAGAAATTTCCCAAAAAACAGAAGTTGCTATGGAAAAACCAACCGTTTTTGAGGGAAAAGTTTGGCTCGTGGATAAGGACGATATCGATACCGATATGATCTTCCACAACCGCTATCTCACGATTACGGACATCAACGAAATGGGACAATATGCTTTTGATAATCTGGAAGGTTGGAAAGATTTTGCTACAAAAGCAGAAGCCGGAGACATCATCATCACGGCCAAGAATTTTGGTGCGGGAAGCTCGCGTCAACAAGCCGTGGATTGCTTCAAAGCTTTGGGAGTGCAAGCTATTTTGGCGAAATCTTTCGGTGCAATTTACGAGAGAAATGCCATCAATGCAGGATTCCCTATCTTAACTTATGAAAACATTTCCGAGCTTGGTTTGAAGCAGCGAGATAAAATAAAGATAAATTTGGAGACGGGAGAAATTTCCAATCTGCAAACTGGGAAAAGCATAAAGATCAATCCGTTCTTCGATGTTCAAATGGAAATTTATAAACGAAATGGGTTGTTGAGTTAATTTGAAATTTGAAATGATGGATTCTCTAGTATCCAAGCCCTAGCTTGGATACCTATTGTAAAAATAAGTGTGGTTCTAATTCTATTTATTAGTAAATGCTGAGCTCGTGTCGTCCTGCTTGCCAAGTAGAAACTAAGCGAAGACTGGAGTTAGTCAATGGACGAAGCATTTGAATAGATATCTTAAATAAGTAATCATTCTTAACTCGTAGTTCGCTGCAAGTCAAGTTCGATTTAAAATTCTTAATGGAGGAAAAAATGGGTAAAACATTTGTAGAAAAAATACTCAATGCTGATACAGGCGCAATAGTTTTTAAGAAACCAAACATCGTTCTTACACACGATAACACAGCCAGCATCAAAGGTACATTCAGAAAAATGGGCGGGGAAAAAGTTGCCGATCCGAATCAGCTTTTGGTAGTTTTAGATCACAACGCACCACCCACAAATGCCAAGCTCGCAAATCAATATCAGACGATCCGTGATTTTGTGAATGAGCAAGGTGTGAAAAAGTTCCACGATGTTGGAGAAGGAATTTGCCATCAAATTATGAGTTATTACGCAAAACCGGGAATGATCATTGTGGGAAGTGACAGCCATACCTGCACAGCGGGAGCTTTTAACGCACTTGCGGCAGGAATAGACAGAACGGAATCGGCCGGAATTTGGAAACGGGGAGAAACCTGGTTCCGCGTTCCCGAAACGATGAAGATAATTTTGAACGGCAAACTCCCAACTGGTGTTTATGCTAAAGATATTTCACTTTGGATAATCGGAATGATCGGCTCAGCCGGGGCAAATTATATGAGCATCGAATTCCACGGAGACGGAGTAAAAACTCTTTCCATCTCCGAGCGCATGACGCTGACGAATTTGGCAAGCGAAATGGGAGCGAAAAACGCAGTGTTTCCTGCCGATGAAGTTTTGGCAGGATTTTTGAATAAACATTCCGAAGATTCAACGAAGTCGAAACATTCGGAAGTTAGAAACGGTGTTTGGGCAGATGAAGATGCAAAATACGAAAGAGAAGTCGAGATCAATCTTGATGAGATTTTTCCGCTGGTAGCGGCTCCGCATAATGTGGATAATGTGAAAGCAGTTTCCGAAGTCCAAGGGAAAAAGCTCAATCAAGGACTTATTGGAACTTGTACGAACGGAAGATTGGAAGACATCCGAGTTGCAGCAGAAATTTTGGATGGGAAACAGGTTGCAGATGGTTTCCAACTATTAGTAATTCCAGCTTCCAAAGAAATTTATCTGCAAATGATAGAAGAGGGATTAACCACTAAACTCATGAACGCCGGAGCAAGTGTTCTTGCTGTTTCCTGCGGACCATGTTTAGGAACCGGTCAGGGTATTCCTGCTGATGGATATACTGTAATTTCAACTGCAAACCGTAACTTTAAGGGCCGCATGGGAAACAAAGAAGCGAATATTTATCTGGCTTCTCCTGCCTGCGTGGCATACAGTGCAATTGCCGGTGAGATCACCGATCCGCGCGGAATTACAGCAAATGACAAGTATGAATTCGTGAAAGAACAGAGTGCAACGGTGGATATAAAACCCGATGACAACAGACGAGAAGCAGGTACCTGGGATTACTCTGATGTGGATAATTTGAATACGGATCAGATGTTTGCCGGAAACCTGACTTACAAGGTTCTGAGCAGCGAACCCGAAACAATCCTACCGCACTTGTTTGTAGATTTCGATGAGAATTTCGTCAAAAATGTACAAGCCGGTGATATAATAATAGCTGGTGAAAACTTTGGTTGCGGGAGTTCTCGCGAGCATCCTGCTGTAGGACTTGCTCATGCCGGAGTGAAAGCAGTTATCGTGAAATCAGTGAACAGGATTTTCTACCGTTCATCTGTAAATCAGGGTCTGCCAATTATTGTGCTACCTGAAGTTGTAAATGCTTATAAACAAGGTGATAAAGTTGATGTAAGTTTGGAAAATGGCTTTGTGAAGATCAACAATAAAGAATTCAAATTTGCTCCGCTACCTAAAGAATTGATGGCAATTTTCGAAAAGAAAGGTTTGGTTAACTGGATTAAGGAGAATTAGGTTAACCGGAAAGAAAACTAAGACACAAAGGACATAAAAAAACAGAGCTTGTCTTTCTGAGAAATTCTTCAGACTATTCTCATGAAGAATCTCAAACTCAAAGCAAAATGGATAGTTCCTATATAGAAATGTATGGGAATTTTTTTGATTCCTTTTAATTCAAAATGATATTATTCTTGACCTCTAACTCTTAGATTTATGAATAAAGAGGATATTTCTGTTAATGATATGAGTTACGGATATATAGCTAAAATTGTGGAGGACACAAATGAAAATAAATTTAGATTTTGAGAGATTAAATTCCAAAAACCCGGAAATAAAATATGGGTTTACAAAAGAGTTATTAAAAATTGCAGCTATCAATCCTGAGAAACTTTATGATCATTTCGACCAGTGGAATGAGATGTTATTAAGTGACAATAATATCATTAAATGGACTGCTATCGACATCATCGGTTACCTATCATCGGTGGATGAAGCTAACAAAACCGACGAGAAGATCAAAGATCTTATTGATTTTCTACATTGCGGAAAGCTGATCACCTGCAATCATGCCATATTTGCTCTGGGACTTATTGCCCAAAACAAACCGATATATCAAGCAAAGATTATTGAGGAATTGCTTAGAATTCGGGATGATAGATTTGATACCGGAGAATGTAAAGCAATCGCAGTAGGCAAGGTTTTGGAAAGCTTTAAAGTGTTTATCATGGACATCAAAAATGATGAAGCAGTGCTTGATTTCATTCAAAAAGCAACGGAAAGTCAAAGAAACGCAACCATGAAAAAAGCCTTTAAGCTCTTGCAAAGAATAGATAAAATCAATTAACAGAAATGAACAATAAAGAATTCAAATTTGCACAACTGCCAAAAGAACTAATGGTAATCTTTGCTGCGAAGGGTTTGGTTAATTGGATTAAAGAGAATTAAGTTAACCGGAAAGTACGCTAAGACGCTATGGAAATATTCTAAGCCTGTCATTCTGAGGAATTCTTTTATCTTTTCTCGTGAAGAATCTCAGGCTCAAATTTAAATAAAAAATTCCCATGCTTTAATGTGTGGGAACTATTTTTAATTGAATTCAACTTTGCGTCTAAGATGATTCATTTTACTAAAATGGATATGTTTTTCTCGTTGTAATCTTCCAACAATAATACCGGGACAAATATCAATGTCTTTAGCAAATTTAATAATGGATTGTTCATCAAATTTAGTAGTTAATGCTATAAAGTTTTTCCACTTTTTTTCTGGTATTAAGAATTTACTAGCAAACTTGTCAGCTTCATTTTCTTTTTCACTATTATCTATTATTTTTGTTTCGATAAACACATCACTTTTGCCGTGTAGCAAAATATGAGCAGCTTCATGAAAAAAAGAAAACCACATATAATCTTCATATTTTCGATAAAGTGATAGTTGGATTAATGCTTTATTCTTGGTTAGCCATTTCGTTATACCATATACGGGTAGACCTTTGGGTCTTTCAACGAATACAAGTGCAACTCCTGCATGTGAACAAAGATTTAACATTTGATTAGAAAAATCTTTAGGAGTCCTATTCATAAAATTACGAATAGTATTTAAAACATTTCTAAATTCTTTAGCATCATAAATATTACAGTTTATTTGTTGAGCTAAAATTTCTCCCCTTCTAAGCCAAACAGAATTTGATTCCGGTATTTTGGAAAAAGCAATTGATTGTTTGTATGCTACTTTTGGAGACATCCAAATAGAATTCCATTCTTCTGGAGAAGAAATACCAAAGAAACTTAATAGACTTTTCAATTGTAATATGTCATCATTTTGCTTACTAATCCAGTTATTCTTTATCATTTCATTAATGGGAAACTTTTTTAACCAAGTCAAATGATTTTTAAGTAATTTTTCTTCTTTTTGAAAAGCTAAAAACTCATCGTAGTTCTTCTGTCTAGTATTCCAAAATGAAGCAGGAATTCCTAATACTCTTTCCAATCTTAAAGATGTTGTTGGAGTTATTGCAATTTTACCTTTGATAATTTCATTTACTTTATTAATTGGTTTACCCAAGCGAATTGCAAATT
>JAQICU010000091.1 GCA_027858325.1 Candidatus Cloacimonadota bacterium | reverse complement strand
TAAAGTCTTTTCCAAAATGTCAGATTTTTCCTTCTCTTCCTTCTCGATCTCTTTATAGATTTCTTCAATGGAAGGAAATCTGGCAGTATACTTTTGGGAATATGCAATTTGCTTTTGCGGAGAGTTATCAGATATCTCTAGCCAATATGTTACTTTATCACCCGGAATCATAATACTTTTATTAAGATCAAGTACATGATCATGTGTTATTGTATTGGAATTTATCGTATTCATTATTGGAACAATAAGTTCATCATTATGATTTATGAAATAATGCAGTTTCATCTCACGCAATCCGTAATCATCGGAAGCAAGGATTGAAAGTGGAAGCAGCATATTTTGTGTAAGAAGAGTATCCCTGCCCGGGGATGTTATTTTTATCTCCGGTTTTCTATCCGGGATTGCTGTTATCGACCTTGTTATTTTATGCGATTTATTCCCCAGAATATCTTCTAATCCAAAATGATAAGTTCCATTATTCCCTAATTTAAAATCACTCCGAAATACTGATCTGCCAAGTCGCTCCATTTCATTGTATTCACCATCAGAGAAGAAAATCTCAGCCTGTTCAATAGGATTATTGGCAGTAACATTCATTATCACTTTTGTGTCGATTAGAGCTTTTATGTTCCCACCCGCATTCTTTTGGATCTCTGGTTTCAAACCTGTGTAGGCTGGATATTCATAACGAATTTGAAGATCCTCAATTATGGGAAGCTCATAAACTGTGATTTGAAAAGTGTCAGAAACTGCAAATGGTGTTTTAATAAAATACGAAAACGAGAAATCAAGATTATTGAAGATCTTTTTATGATTAGTTAGTTTCTCTTCCCGCCAGTTCTTCTCGATCTTATAAAAAAACTTATGCTCAACTTCCGGCTCCGGATCAATAACTTTTATTTCCACTTTGGAATTTCGCGTGATCAAAAGATCTCCGGGAAGAACTTCTATAAATTCCTTATGCTGAGCTTTGGGTAATTCTTTCAGTTTGAAAAAATTATAAGTTTGTGTGAAATGTGCTGTATTAAAAAGGAAGAGCAAACTGGAAGAAAAGATCACAAATATTGTGATAATAAGAATTGGCATTAATTTACTTGTATCTGTTTTTATTATTTGAGCTTTGGCTTTCACATCTGCCTTGCTTAGAATTCTATCTAATATTTCTCCCTGGTTAAGTTCCTTTTTCAACTCAAAAGCATTCTGGTAAGTATCAGCTTTATCCTCATTGAATCTATCCAAATATTGTGCAGCTTCAAAGTGAGAAAGAAAGGCTCTGTTTGCCTGTAGAACTAGATAGATAAAAACAAGTGCCAGGAATATCTTGAGGCTGATAGCAAAAAGAAATAAAACGTTTTGAGAATTTATGTATGTTGTATATATTGCAAAAAATACATTGAAAGTAAGCAGCACCAATAACATACTCAGAAGCAAAAACCTGAGGCCAATAACTACATTCTGTTTAATTAATATTTCACGTATTTTATTTTCAAATATTCTCATTTTATTTAAATTATCTCGTAAATTATTTCTATTATTTTAATCTCCATCTAATACCTCATTATATCCTGCTTAGGAATGATAAGTATAAATTTACGTTTTATTACGCAAGAAAAACCTAAACCAAATTTCCATCATAACAATAAAAAAATGCACCCAAGCTAGGGCTTGGATGCAAAAGAACAATAAATCTGCATTTTACTTCTTATACTTTGGTTCCCACTCTAATTCCGGTTTTTCATAATTCAGATTCCAAAGATATTTTTCTATCTTTTCTTTCAAGCTTTTATCAATCTCTTTTTTAATGGGATATACTTTCGCATTCAAAATACGATCTAGTAAATTGATTGAAGCTTTGATAGTTGTATTATAACCTTTGGGACTTACATTCTTAATGCTATCATCTGGAGTATGTATTCTGCTGGTTGCTTTTCCTCCTTCTCTGAATACGTTGATAGAAGGAATTTCATATGGAGTGAATGGCATTCCGTCACTGCTGAAGATTTCAATATTAGCTTTGAAAACCATACCGGTCTCTTTGGTTATTCCATCAGCATAACCCAATAATTCTTTACTGCCAATCACATTGAAATGATCGTGCCCGATCGCATCACCTGTTACATCAATATTTCCAACTAACTTAAGTCGGTCTTTGATCTCTTCTACGTGTTTCTTCACATAAGCCTGGCTGCCAAGAAGTCCCAATTCCTCTCCACTAAAAAAGATGATTCTTAAGTCACGTTGAGGTTGATTCTTAGCAAAATATTCAGCAATCTTAAGTAAAGTGACAGTTCCTCCACTATTATCGGAAGCACCAACACTGTGAGCAACAGTATCGTAATGCCCTACCGCTAAAGTTAAGTTTTTATCAAGATCTTTTCCGGGTATATCAACTATAATATTTTGTGCTTTTCGTTTTTCTACTCTCTGTTTGATGTCGATTGTAATCATCTTACCATCATACTTTCTCAACTTTATTGCATCATCATGTGTTATGGTAATTGAATGTACATAACCATCTTTGTGTGAGCTTTGTCTATGCGAAAGGCTGGTTGCATCCCTGTGCGGAGAACCCATGCCAATGTACCCAACAACTCCGGCAGCTTTCAATTTTGGTGCCATACCTCTGCTAAAACCATAACACATCACGATCTTTCCTTCATAAGCACCTTTATTGAAATCAATAATATCCATATTCTCTAAAACAGCCAATTCACCTTTGATCTTAGCATTCTCATTCAATCCGTAAGGAAGAGCTTGAAAATCTTTTCCTTCAACCTTGATGATGGCAGAACCTGCATCAAAAGAGGTAAGTTCAAAAGATTCCAGTTTCGGTTTTAATCCCAATTCTTTGATGTAACCACCTAAAATCTTAATCGCTTTTTTCTCTCCCTCACTTCCCGCCAATCTTTCAAATCCGATCTCTTTAACTACTTTGTATGGATTGATCATTATTCCCTCCATTTATTAATAATATTTTTCCGTTCAACCTGTCATTCTGAAGTCACTCTCACGCTGCTCTCTTGAAGAATCTCTACTCTAAGCAAGATGTAAAGTTGTAAGTTCTTCTATGAGTTCCTTCGTAAACAAGGCTAGAAGATACCTCAGAATGACAGTTACTTATAATACTTTCTAAAATCATATTTCACATCTGTTTTATCCCCTTGATTCAAATTGTTTTTATATAAATATTTCCTCAATTCATTCATCCATTGAGTTTTATTACCTTTATATTTATCAACTGCAATTTGTGTTCGTCTTATATTAGACGTAAATAAACGTGACACTGCAATATCACCTCGCAAATGCGGAATTAAATTACATAAATTCTTTATATGTTCTTCAATTGTATAGACAGGAATATTCTTCATTTGAGCTAGCTTAGTGTTTTTATAAACAACTAAATTATGAAATTTTACCTGTTTAATAAATTTATTGGAAGTTACCCATTTCAATGTTTGCAGCATATCATCATATGTTTCATTCGGGATACCCATGATAAGATGTACACTAACAGTTAACCCCGCTTCATCACACATTTTTATCGCTTCTTCTGCTTGCTCAAATGTATGTCCTCGATTCAACAATTCTAGACTCTTGTTATGAATAGATTGCAAACCAATTTCAACTGTTACTGGAACTATGTAGGAAGCTACTAATTTCAATACCTTCTTATCAATGTAATCAGGACGTGTAGAAACAACCAGACCAATAACTTCAGGATGAGAAAGAGCTTCATCATATTTTTGTTTTAGGAATTCAATATCACCGTAGGTGGAAGTTTCATCCTGAAAATAGGCAAGTAGTTTAACATCGCCACAAGCTTTTTTTATTCTGGGAACTGCATTGTTGAATTGTTCTTCAATTGAGAGATCTTGAGATTGATATTCACCGGTGAAAGTAGAAGGATTGCAAAAAATACAGCCTCCATTTTCTATCCGATGAGGACAAGTGTTGCCTGTGCTTAACCCCACTCGGAAAACTTTCTTCCCAAATTTATTCATTAGATACGCAGAATATGTGAATATCCTGTATTCAAGCCTTTCTTCCATAATGTTGTTTAGAAATCATTAGATGTATTTGTTGTCAATAAAAGGATTGAGCCACGTTTGTTGTGTTCAAAATTGCGATTTTCTAAATTTCATTTCTCTTAGGAATGGGAATTCCTTCTCTTTTACAAACTTCTTCTAATCTGCTAAATGACCACTGGACATCATAATTAAAAAAGTATCCAAAAGGTTGCTGAAGAAGATCAATTAGCGCTATTGTCCCTTTATCAAATTCGAATTTGTCTATCGACTTGATTTTATTAAGATCCTGCTTGGAAAGTTTTAAAGGCATGAACACCATTGCATTTCCCAATTTAATCCGGATTTCACCTAATCCTTCATTCAGAATTTTCTTGCGAGCCCGGTTTACTTCTCTCTCTCCCACCTCATAAAGTACATTTAAGTATTTTTCAAAGAGAATATACTCATTTAACATAAAACCAATTTCATAATCTGGAAAAGCATTCCAAAATTTGACTGAATGTTCAATGCAGATGAATCTTCCCAACATGAATGAACCGGCATTAAAACCTTTCTGATTATTATCTAAACAGAATTGTATTGCTCTTCTAAAGAATCTAACTTGTCTTTCCGTTGTAAATAGATCATAGATTTTATTCTGATCCTGATGTGATCCAAGTTCACTCAATAATAACTGTTTTACATAATATTCTGTGTTAGAATCAAACCATGAATTTACAATTTTCTTAGCTTTATCAGGTTTTTTCTGAAGATCATTTCTGATCAGTTTTATCAGATCATCAAGCTCTGATATTTGATCTAATTCCAAATTCTCAACTACTTTATCATATACCTTAAAAGCTTTAGCCATATTAATGAAAACGTTCTCTTCTTTGGGTTTCATTATAAGTTTTTCACCTTCCAGATATTTCTGGAACCTGGCTGGAGTAAAATTTGCCTTTCCCAAATAAATATTTTGCTTTTTACTGGATACCGTAATCCAATCACCCTCAGTTATACTTACTCCATTTTTATTTACCAATTTATTATTATCAAATTGTATCCCAAATTTTTCCAAATCTAAAAATGCAGGAACTCCATACCCTTTGCAAGCAGTAACAACATGTATTGCAGCGGGTGTTAAGCTCACAATTGCATCTACTTCACCCATAACGATCGTATCTGTCGGCACAAAACTCTCTTTACAAAAACAAACCTTTTCACCAAGTTTTTTTGCTTCCAGAGCAGAAGCAGCAGAGAAATATGCCTTTGCAGAAACCGCTGTACGAGGTAATACAGAGACTCCCTTCCCAAAATATTCCAAAGTTTCTAATGATTTCCCCTCGATCCGTTCAGAAAATATTTGATTGAGATGATATGGCTTAATTAGTTCTATTAGACGTTTCTCGCTGATAACTTTCTTTTGGAATAAATCGACAGCAGAAAGCAGTATCGCCCTTCCTGTTAATTCAGAATTATTCAACTGCAAAATTGCAAAAAGATGTGAATTTCCATTTGATTCAGCCGCAAATTCAATTGTAACCGGAGATTTCTGCTTCTTCTCTAAACGACCTAATAAAGGTTCAAAATGATATACAGCTGGAAATGTATCTTTTAAAGAATCTCTTTCAAAAAATTCATTATCTTCAGCATTAACTAAACCGGTCATGATCTCTTCCCCAAAGATATTAGGCATACTCTCTATCTGAATTCCCAATCCTGTACGGGAGTGGCGACTATATAAAACCCCTGGATAAGATTGTTCATTACGAATAGTCCAAACCATTTTCTGCATAATAAGAGATGGATATTTTTCTACATTCCTAAAGAATGTAAGCAGCAGATCACGATTATGCTCATAATATTCGTAAGCACGTTTCACGAAGAAAAATATCTGATGCAGAGCATCTGTGAGCAATTTTTTATCTCGAGTCACAATCCGGTTATACAAAATCTCTATCTGTGTTTCGTTAT